>CAYJKS010000032.1:8908-9310 GCA_964370705.1 uncultured Azospirillaceae bacterium | reverse complement strand
CATCTATTGAAGAAAAAGAAGAAAATATTTATAATACATTTAATATAAATATTTTTGGCGTTATGCACACAATTTTGCCAATAATAGATATTTATAAAAAACGCAAAGACTCTTTGCCTAAAGCTATTGCAATCGTTAGCTCAATTGCTGGGTATCACGGTTTGCCTAGCTGTCCGTCATATAGTGCTAGTAAGGCTTGTGTAAAGGCTTATGGGGAGGCAATTAGGACAGAGCTTGCTCGTGATAATATTCAAGTTAGCACAATTTGTCCTGGATTTGTAAAATCATGTATTACAGACAAAAACACTTGTCCTATGCCGTTTTTTATGTCGGCAGAAAAAGCTAGCTATATTATCGGTGAAAGACTAGAAGGCAATGTTGGATTGATTGCTTTTCCGTGGC
>CAYJKS010000032.1:0-8898 GCA_964370705.1 uncultured Azospirillaceae bacterium | reverse complement strand
TTAGGAGCAATGCTTCCAAACGCTGTTAGTGATTTTATATATTCAAAATTGCCATATAAAGTGTAGGGCTTTGCAAAAATAAATAAAAAAGGTATCTGTTTAGATACCTTTTTTATTTTAATCCGCTGACTTTTTGGCTTCTATTGGAAAAACCTTTACGCCTTCTGTGTCTGTGGAGTCTGAGCCTTGATGAATGTTTATATCAGAAAGATATTTTGAGGCTTTGCTTTGAGACTTTTTAACTTTTTCTTCTAGTTTTTTTAGGTCAGGTTTTGAAGGGTATAATCCGTTTTCTTTTAGTCTTAAAAGAACATAGCTGCTGCCTCCGCCATAAGCTGGACCAGAAACACCAATGGTCATATATCCACCAATTATACCATAATCTAAGTCTATGTAGTTAACTAAGAAAAGAGATTTTACACTAGATGTTCCAATAGTTGTCATTTTGCATTTGTAACCATTGTCTTTGATTGTAACGCTTTCTGTGTTTTTTACAAAAAGTGTAGAATCAGCCGTGCTACAAGTTGCTTCTTGTCCATTATAAGAAACATTATAGCTAAGCATTAGGTCAAGAGCTCTGTTTCTTTTATCTATTTGGACATCACTTATTTTTGCAGAGTCAATATATAGGTATGCAGGAGTAATCCCTACTGTGATTGGCAAAGATACAAAGTGTTGGTAACAGTTTTTGCTACCATCATCAGCTGAACATAAAAGAGCCTTTTCGTGATTGTTATTTTCTAATAGTTGAACAAGGCTTGTGTATACGTATTCTTGTGACATTGACAAGTCAACAGGTGAGCATTGTTTGGCTCTGCACATAATAACTGTGTTAGCAATTTGTGGAATAGGAACAGAAACGCTAGAGCTGCCAACAAAAGGATTTTGTAAAAATTCTTGCAAGCTACGGCCTTTGAGTAAGCAACCACTAGTTAGGGTTAGCGATAATACTAATAAAGTTAAAGTTCTTATATTTTTAAACACGATACAAATTCCCTTGTAATTATACTAAACTTGCACTCATCATAAGGCAATTTTTTTAAAAAAACAAAAGTTTTTTTGCAATAACTCAATTTTTTTTACAAAATCTTTGCAAATTGGCTTGTTTTAGATTAGATATTATATGAGTCTGAGAGGGATAGTATGAAGATTTTGTGCTTTTTGTTTATGATTTTTTGCTTTGAAGCTGCAAAAGCAGATGTTTTGGTCGTTGATGGTGACAGTCTAAGGATTGGTGCTACAGATATTAGGCTAAAAGGAATCGACTCGCCAGAATATAATCAATATTGTTTTGATAAAAACAAAAATAAGTATAATTGTGGCACTATGGCAACTAAATATTTGCAAGAACTAATATCAAATAAAGAAGTTGATTGTGTTGAACATAGCAAAGACAGATATAAGAGAAGTCTTTGCACATGCTATGTATTAAATAAAGATGGTGCAAAAGAATTTAGTATAAACGCCCAAATGGTTAAAAGTGGTTGGGCTGTTGCTTATATGGCTGGCAAAAAAGATTATGAAGTTTATCAAAAAAAGGCAATAAAGCAAAAAAGAGGTATGTGGCAAGGAAAATTTATGAAACCTGAATTGTTTAGAGCATTAAATAGATAATTTTTTGCAAAAATTACAAAATATTTGCCTTTAGTTCATAATTTTTTAAAATATTGTTGACAGCATAAAAAACTTATGTATATTGCAAACAACATAAATTGTTTAAATAATCAAGTAAAGTTTAGGTGAAAAAAATGTACGCAGTAATAAAAACAGGCGGAAAACAATATAAAGTGGCTACAGGCGATGTGATTAAGATTGAAAAACTAGCCGGTGAAGCTGGTAGCGAAGTTATTTTTAACGAAGTTTTGGCTTTGGGCGATGTAATCGGTAGACCTTTGGTTGAAGGTGCTTTGGTTAAAGCTACAATTGTTAAACAGGCTAAAGATGCTAAAATTATTGTTTTCAAAAAGAAAAGAAGACAAAATTATCGTCGTAAAAATGGCCACAGACAGAATATCACTATTGTAAAAATTGCAGATATTTCTGGTAAGTAATTGATTTTTTGAGGAGACGTAGATATGGCACATAAAAAATCTGGTGGTAGTACTTCTAACGGTCGTGATTCTGAAGGCCGTCGTTTGGGCTTGAAAAAGTCTGGTGGTCAAAGTGTTATCTCTGGCAATATTATTATTCGCCAACGTGGAACAAAATATCACCCAGGTGAAAATGTTGGTCTTGGAAAAGATCATACAATTTTTGCCACAGCTGAAGGCAAAGTTGTCTTTAGAAAATCTGGTGATAAAACTTTTGTTTCTGTTGCTTGTGAATAATATAAAGTAAGTAATAGGTGGAGGGGGTGTTTATTGCCCCCTTTATTTTTTTGTAAATGAATGAAAAGAAAATAGTATGAAGTTTTTGGATCAAGCTAAAATATATGTAAAATCTGGTGACGGAGGTGCTGGTTGTGCCTCTTTTAGGCGTGAAAAATATATTGAGTTTGGAGGTCCAAACGGTGGTGATGGCGGCAAAGGTGGTAGCATCTATTTTGAAGCGGTAGAAAACCTTAATACCCTAATCGACTTTAGGTATTCTCAGCACTTTAAGGCAAAACGTGGACAATCTGGTATGGGCTCAGAAAAAAATGGAGCAAAGGCAGATGATATTATTATCAAAGTTCCCGTAGGAACAGAGATTATTGCCGAAGATGGTGAGACTGTTGTTGTTGACATGATTGAAGCAGGGCAAAGATTTTTGATTGCCAAAGGTGGCGATGGCGGTAGAGGCAATGTTCATTTTAAGAGCTCTACTAATCAGGCACCAAGATATTGTGAACCAGGTTGGCCAGGAGAAGAAAAATGGCTTTGGCTAAGACTAAAAACTATTGCAGATGTTGGTTTGGTTGGAATGCCAAATGCTGGCAAGTCTACTTTTTTGTCGGCTGTTAGTAAGGCAAGACCAAAGATTGCAGATTATCCATTTACGACTTTGCACCCAAATTTGGGCGTTGCTTGGGTAGATAATTATGAAATGATTGTGGCAGATATTCCAGGATTAATTGAAGGTGCTAGTGAAGGTATTGGGTTAGGAGATAGATTCCTAAAACATGTTGAACGCTGTAGCGTGTTTTTGCACTTGGTTGATATTGCCTCAGAAGATGTTGTAAAATCTTATAAAGCAATTAGAAAAGAACTTGATTTGTATAATGTGATATTATCACAAAAACCAGAAATTGTTGCTCTTAGCAAAATAGATGCCTTGAGTGATGAAGAAATTGCCAAAAGAGTCAAAAAACTAGAGAAAGCTATTGGCAAAAAAGTTTATACAATATCTGCTATTGCAAAAAAAGGTGTGTTTGAGTGCTTAAGAGAGCTAAATAAGCATATTGATAGAAATAAAAATACCAAAAATAATACAGCTGCTTTGGAAGAAGAAGCCGAGACTTCTTGGTCGCCTGTATAATTAGGAGAAAATGATGAAAAAAGAATTGATATCTGATAAAGAAATTTTAGAAATAATAGAAAAAACCTTAGATGAAGGCAAGGCTGAAGATGTTGCTGTTATTGACCTTAGAGGCAAAACTTCTATTGCAAATGAAATGGTCGTTGCGTCTGGAACATCTGATAGACACGTTATTGCAATGGCTCAAAAAATTATCCAAAATCTAAAAAATGCAGGTTGCACTTGTTCTAGTGAAGGAATGGAAAAAGGTGACTGGGTTTTAATAGATGCCTTTGATGTGATTGTGCATATTTTTAGGCCAGAAGTTAGAGGGTTTTATAATTTGGAAAAAATGTGGAACTCTATTGCTAACCTCAGA
Source organism: uncultured Azospirillaceae bacterium (assembly GCA_964370705.1). Lineage (GTDB taxonomy): Bacteria > Pseudomonadota > Alphaproteobacteria > RF32 > CAG-239 > JAFUYI01. Next base: position 5,084 of record CAYJKS010000032.1, on the reverse strand, counting down.
AGTGAAGACTAAAATTTATTATAAAAAAACGCGTTAAGCGTTTTTTTTATAAAGAAAGAATAAAGATGAAGATTACGATAATTGCAATAGGTAAATGTAAGAAAAACTCTCCCGAAAAAGCAATAATCGATGAGTATGTTAAGCGTTGTTCTTGGAAGGTTGAGTTCAAAGAAGCAGATAATTCTACTCAAGAGCAAGAGGCAAAGTTTTTGCAAAGTAATATCTCTTCTCAGGCAAAAGTTATTGTCTTAGATGAAAGAGGCAATAATCCTAGTTCTCGAGAACTGGCAAATAGAATCGAAGATTGGCAAATAAGCGGTTGTTCTGAAGTTTGTTTTTTGATTGGTGGTGCAGATGGACATTTGCAATCTGTTAGAGATAGGGCAGATTATGTTTTGTCTTTTGGCAAAATGACTTTGCCACATATTTTGATGCGAGCAGTTTTGGCAGAGCAGATATATCGCCTAGAAACTATAATAAAAAACCATCCATATCACAGAGATTGAACAAGTTTTGCTTGTCGATACTCTTAAAGCAAAACTTGTTTTTTATCTATAAACAGTTAGCTTAAAAACATTAGCTAATATAAATAATGATACAAAACAGATAGTGCCTGCAATTATTGGGGTTGTAATCCAACCAATAATAAACTTGTAGATAATTCTCCAGTTAACAGCTCTTGCATTTTTTATTAATCCTATGCCCATAACAGCACCAACAACGGCTTGAGAACTAGAAACAGGAACTAACGGAATAGCTGGAAGATTATGTTTGAGCAAGAAATTGTGTAGATCAGAAGATGCAAAAATAAATAAGACCAATGATTGAGAAAAAACCACAACGAGTGCAATTAGTGGTGACATTGTCATAATTTCATTGCCAAGTGTCATCATAATTTTTTTGGAATAGGTTATAATGCCAACTGCAATAGAAGTACCACCAAGCAAAAACAAAAGTTGATTAGGGCTAAAGGATATAAAAGAAAAATCAATTGCTTGAAGCTGGTTTGAGCCAACAAAAACGCCAACAATATTAGCAATGTTGTTAGCGCCTAAAGCATATGAGGCAAAGGCTCCAGATAAAATTAAGCCAATTCTTAGATAGTAGTCTTGTTTAAATAAAGAAGGTGATGTTTTGTTTATGATTTTTTGTGATAGATAATAAACTATGACGGCAATTATTCCAGATAATATTGGGCAAATTATCCAAGTGCTTGCAATGTTTGATAAAATGCTAAAATCGGTCGCTTTGTCACTATATATGTTCCAACCAATAATAGCACCAACAATAGCTTGTGAGGTAGATACAGCGATTTTGCTTTTTGTCATCCAATAGATAGTAATAGCTGCAGAAACTACACTCATAAATGCACCTGCCATAGTATTTATGCTACCCAACTGGTTTAGGGTATGAGTTGTGCCTTCTCCACCATAAACAGCGCCAATAACAACAAAAATTGAGGCAATTAGTGCTGCGGTAGAAAACTTGAGCATTCTGGTGCCAACAGCCGTTCCAAAAATATTTGCAGCGTCATTTGCACCAAGTGACCAACCTAAAAATAGCCCTCCGCTCAAATATATTAAAAAACTTATTGTCATTATATATCTCTTTTAAGAACAAAAATTGCAAGCTCATCTGCGCAGTCTTCGGCATTGTCAGCAATGCTACTTACTTGAGTTATAAACGAATCTAGTTGGAGTTTGTTTGCAAGTGGTAAACTTGAGCCAAAAATAGATTTTTTGAGGCTATTATATATTGCATCTGCTTCTTTTTCCATAAGATAAACTTTTAGAGAATAGTCTCTAACAACACTCAAGTCATTAAAAAAGGCTCGAGAGGCAATTGCCATATATTCGACACAGTTGGCAACCAAATGGCTTAACTCGATGACTTTTGCATGAATGTTTTGTGGGATTTCTGGTTTTTCTATATAAAACTTGAATACAACTTCATTAAAGTTGTTTATGATTTTATCAAGACTTTCTACCAGCTTAAATATCTCTGCTTGCATATTGGGCAAAATATTTTGCGTGTATAGTTCATTTTCTATTTGTCGTCTTAATATGTCTGCCTCATGCTCAATGTCTTTTATTTTTTTGTTGATTTTTTTGCGCTCATTGGCGTCTTCGGAGCTCAAAAAAGTTTGTATTGCCTTGCGAAAAGTTATAGATGCCTCAATAACTTTGTCATGAAAATTATTAACAGAATTTTCTAAAGATTTTGTTTTTGAGAAAAGACTAATTTTTGAGCTAAACATATTTTATTCCTACTTCTTTTACAGTTTTGTTATATTATACAATATAAAGGTTAATAAATTTTTTTTATATTGAAAAATATTTTTTTTATAATAAGATTGATTTGTTATATAACAATCAAATTTAAGGATATAAAAAATATGAAGAAATCTTTTTACTTATCTGTTGTGGCATTTATTTTGTCTGTTGCAGCAGTTGCAAAGGTGTATTTGCCTTGCTCAAAAACTATGCCAGTAAAACCTTTTGCTCCAGCTCCTGTTATGCAAGATGGTAACGTGGTTACAAAAGATAATATTGCAGAAATTTTGGTAAACAATCCAAAAATGATTATTGATGCTTTGCAACAATATGAAATGAACATGAGAGAAGAAGCAGCTCGTAATGCTAATGCAGTTATTGAAGAAAATGTTGACTCTCTTAATAATTTTGTTGGTGCACCAGTTTTGGGTGACGAAAATAGCAAAGTTGTTATGGTTCAATTCTTTGACTATGCTTGTGGATACTGTGCAAGATTACATGATACTGCTAACAAATTGGTTGCAGATAATAAAGATGTAAAATTTGTTCATTTGCCATTAGCATTTGTTTCACAATATTCTGATTATGCAGGTAGAGCAGCTATTGCAGGTGCAAAGCAAGGTAAGTTTGCAGCAACAAATGATGCATTGTTTGTGGCTGTTAGCAAAGGTTTATCTGAAGAATCTATTCAAAATGCAGCAAAAGAAGCAGGTTTGGATATGGATAAATTTATGACAGATGTGGAATCAGAAGAAGTAAAAGGTATTATGTCTGGAATTAACCAATTAGCAAGTACTGTTCAAGTTAGTGGTGTTCCTACTATTATCGTAGATGGCAAATTATTGCAAACATTAGATCCTGCTCAAATTCAAGCAGCGATTGATAATGCAAAAAAATAATTTTGTTTATTGCTAATAAAAAGGTGCAAGTTTCTTGCACCTTTTTTTGTGTTTAAAGGAATTATTATTTTATTTATGCGCTGGTTAAAAAAAATCTTGCAATCTTAGGGATTATGAGATATGTTGCAAAAAAATTAGTGGTTTTAGCTCGGTTTGTCTTAAAAGCCGATTATTCGGTGCTACTTCTGCTAAGTGTGTATGGTTTAAATTTATGATTGGATAAAATTGATGGCAAAAGTTAATCCTATTTTGTTTATGAGACAAGTAAAACAAGAGGTCAAGAAAGTTACATGGCCAACAAAAAAAGAAGCTGTTCAAACATCTATTATGGTGTTGGTTATTGTTTCTATTGTAGCAGCATTCTTTTTTGCAGTTGACCAATTTTTTGGTTTTGTTGTTAAGTCAATTTTTAGTTAGGGGTTAAGGGTATGGCTGCAAATTGGTACGTGGTTCATGTTTATTCTGGTTCTGAAAAAAAGGTTGCAGAATCTTTGAGAGAACAAGCAATGTTAAAAGGTATGGAAGACAAAATTTTAGAAGTTTTGGTTCCAATAGAAAATGTGGTAGAGATTAAAAAAGGTGAGAAAGTTAACGCAGAGCGTAAGTTCTTTCCTGGATATATTCTAGTAAAAATGGAAATGACCGACGATTCTTGGCACGTGGTAAAAAATACTCCTCGTGTTACAGGATTTTTGGGTGCAAAAAATAAACCACAAGCAATTTCTGAGGCAGAAGCTACTCGCATCGTAAAACAAATAGAAGAGGGCGTTGAAAGACCTCAAACTATTGTTAACTTTGAAATTGGTGAACAAGTTAGAGTAAATGATGGTCCATTTGCATCATTTATTGGCTTGGTAGAAGATGTGGATACAGATAAATCTCGTTTGAAGTTGTCGGTTTCTATCTTTGGGCGTTCTACTTCTGTGGAGTTAGAATTTTCTCAGGTAGAAAAAGTTCAATAGTTTTGTCTTTGTTAATAAAAAAACTCACCTTAGTGGTGAGTTTTTTTGTTAGGTTGACAAGGGTTGTGATATTTGCTTTAATGAATTGTATACAAGAATAAGGAAAAATAATATGGCTAAGTTTTGGGATAAGTATAAAAATAAAATAGCAACATTGGGTGCTGTTGGAGTTATGACAACGGCTAATCCTAATCAAGCATTAGCACAAGAGAGCTCAAATGCTGAAGGTGCTAATGAGATAAAAACAACAATTATACAAGATGAAAAAAAATCCGATGGCGTTAAAATTGACAGTGTAAAGTTCAAAGATCTTGCTGATATGTATTATGGTGCTGGTCTAAGTAGAGAAATGGCGGAAGAAGCTGCAAAAAGAGAGCTGTTAAGAGAGGCAGAAAAAGCTATGATTCCAGAAAAAATTGCTAAGAATTTTAATGCAGATAGCTTGAGCCAAGAGTCGTTAGAATGTTTGACAAACGCATATAATATGCAAAATGATAGAGTTTGGACAAGACCAGAAAATGACGATGAAAAAATTGTTCCATTAAATTTTCATGGAATACCTTTGACGGTTAGAGCAGATGATACTGAAGTTAAAGAGATAAATTTGGGGCAAATCGCTTTTATAAATGGCGAAATATCTATGGCTAGATATATGATGGGAGAAAAAACTGTTTCAATCGATGATGAGCTAAAAACAAGCCATTTTGAAAATGTTGATACAAAGCCAATAGCCGTGGATACGGTGCAAATGCCTGCAGAAAAGCCTTATAGGGTGGGTTCTTATGTTCCCTCAGAACATCAAATTTCAATGAATTATTTTAAGTTTGATGAAATTGATAATAAAATTGCAGAAACTCAAGATTCTGTGAAAATGAATCCAAATAATGCGAGTTGGCAATCAAAACTTGATTCTCTTAACTTGAGAAGAGCAAGAGGAGAAGAAAGAAATA
>CAYJKS010000031.1:0-9394 GCA_964370705.1 uncultured Azospirillaceae bacterium | reverse complement strand
GTTTCTGCAGAAAGCATAACTGTATCTGCACCCTCATAAACAGCAGTAGCAACGTCAGACACTTCTGCCCTTGTTGGGTTTGGTTTTGTTATCATAGACTCAAGCATTTGAGTTGCAATAATTACTGGACGAGCATATCTGCGACAAGTAGAAACAATTCTTTTTTGCAAGACAGGCACGCTTTCTATAGGGCATTCTACACCTAAGTCACCTCTTGCAACCATAATGCCATCAGATAGTTTGATGATTTCTTCTAACTCATCGATTGCACTTGGTTTTTCTAGTTTAGAAATTATCATAGCTTTGCCGCCAACAAGTTCTTTGGCTTCTTTTACATCTTGTGCAGATTGAACAAAAGACAAGCAAACCCAGTCAACGCCAATTTTTAGAGCAAAATCCAAATCTTCGCGATCCTTAGTAGTTAGTGCTGATATTGGCAATTTGATATTTGGAAGGTTAACACCTTTTTTGCTAGAAAGCTCGCCACCAACTTTTACAATTGTAGTTGCGCTTGTTGAGTCACATTCTTTGATTTTTAGCACAATGTTGCCGTCATTAAGTAGTAGCTCGTCGCCAACCTTAATTGCGTCAAAAATTTCTTTATGAGGCATAGAAACTCGTTTGTTATCTCCAGCTTCATTTTTCATATCTAAGACAAATTCATCGCCTGTTTTGAGCATTACTTTATTTTGCTTAAAAGTTCCAACTCTTAGTTTGGGCCCTTGCAAATCGGCCACAATTGTAATATATATGCCTTTTTCTTTGGCAATTCGTCTGATTAAATTATATCTACTTTTGTGTTCTTTGTGGCTCCCGTGACTAAAGTTTAGTCTAAAAGCGTCTGCTCCTGCGTCAATAAGCTTGGCAATTTGTTCGGGAGAGCTTGAAGACGGTCCCAATGTAGCCAAGATGTTTGTAAATGTATTTTTTGGCATTATAATCCTCTTTAAAATTCTTTTATTTTTTATAATGATTGCATTATTAATATAAAAACTTGTAAATGTCACGATAAATTTTTGCTTGTAAATAATAACTTCTTTTGTTATGTTCTTTGCAATTATATAAAAACATTTTGGAGAAAAAATATGACAGAAGTTGGAGGCATTGCTGCCGACAGATTACGTTCTTTGATTGAAAGAATAGAAAGACTAGAAGAAGAAAAAAAAGCTATATCTTCTGATATTAGTGATATTTATGCAGAAGCAAAATCTGCTGGTTTTGATGCAAAAATTATGAAAACAGTTATTAAGCTTCGCAAGATGGATTCATCTGATAGGGATGAGCAAGAATTATTGCTAGAAACTTATTGTAAAGCATTAGATTTATAAAAAAAGAGCCTTTAAGGCTCTTTTTTTAGGCAAATAATACAAAGATAAAAAACAAACAGCCATAAAGCAAAATGCCACTAAAATATTTTTTGGCAACCCTAAAGTCTGCACTTGAAGGAATTGCGTTTTCTATAATGATTGTTTGCAAAAAAACATAAGCAATATATTTAAAAAGGGTAGGGTTTAGCATTTGTGGTAAGTATATTTTGTTAATATAATAGCCAATAACTAGCAAAAATAGTGGTGCCATAGAAGCAGGAATTGCATTATAAAAAGTTATGTTTTTGAAGCTCACGCTTCCCATTACGTAGTAGTCGCCTTCTTTTTTAGGAAAAACAGTAAAATTGCAAGGCTTGGCGTTCATTACTAAGCCAACAATATAGTGCATGGTTTCGTGCAGGATTGTTCCTGGAATATTAACCATTGAGCACGCCCAAAGACTTTTGTATGTTTTTGACTTTATTCTCATTAAAAAAACTACTAAAAAAATTAGCAAAAAGCGATTGTTAACAAAAGATGATAATAATTCTGGATTATTCCAAAAAGCATGTATGCGATAAAAAAATAAATTTATATATTCCATAGTCTTAGTCCTTATCTAAAACGAGCATTCCAGTCATAAATGTGTTTAGCAAAATTTTGATTAAATTGTCTTTGTTTATTGTGTTTATTTTATCTAGTGCAGTTGTTGTTAAGACCGAGCTTTGAGTTATAATAGAAATTAGCAAAACACGGCTAAAAAGCTTGAGCTCTTTGGGGTTTGTGCGCGCAAAAAGCTTGCTCATATCGCCAAAAATAATTTTTATGATTTTTGCAACATCTTTTTTGTATGCAAAGCAAAACTCAAAGTCTTTGTTGTTGAGATGAAAACTATATAACAAAAACCAAATTTGTGGGTTGTTGCAAACAAAGTTTACAAAAATATCAACCTGAGAATTTATGTTATAATAAATATCATTAGTTTTAGAAAAACTACTAAGCTTGTCGAGCAATTGCTTGATGGTTATTTGATTTTGTTTTGCAACAAAATTGTCCATAGAGCCAAACTGATTATATATTGCGCCAACGGAGCAACCAGACGCTTCTGAGAGCTTTCTGGCAGTCAAAAAATCTACCCCTTTTTGTTCTACCAAAAAACGACCAGTTTTTATTAGTTTGTAATAAATAGTTTCTTTTATATTATCCATATTTATCTTTTCTCTTGAAAAAACTCCAATAATTTGAGATTATACTAGAATAAATATGAGCGATATTCAATTTTTTTCTTTAATTATAAAGGATATTTCTATGAAAAAAGTTTTGATAGTTTTTTTTGGGCTAAGTATTTGCTTGTTTGCTAATGCAAGCAAAGCTCAAACAGAAGATAATTTTTTTGAAGATGTTATTATCTCAGATAGCATAAAACATGTTGATAAAGTAAATTCTGCCAAAGATAAAGCAAGTAGTCTTTTAGATGCAGCTCCAAAGGTTATAAAGATTGAAGGTGAGCCTGCAGAGTTTAGATCAAGGCAAAAAAATAAATCAATAGCAACGCAAAGCCAAAAAATAGAACCGTCTACCGAGTATGGAGAGGCTCCTTTTGGGCTTTATTGGGGGGCAACATATAATCAAACAAAAGTTCTTGGCGTAGATATGCAAAGAATAGAGATAGAAAATATTGCCAATAGTTTTGTGGTTGAGAACCCGCCAAAGCCATTAAAAGAAATAGAAAATATTGTTGTTAGTTTTGGTGAAGATAATATGTTGCTTAGGATTATGGCATACACACTTGGGTTTAATGATGATAATAAGGCAACAAAAGGCTTAAAGCTATATTATCAATATTATAAACTTCTTAACCAAAAATATGGCAACGCTAAAGAATTTTATACGCCAAAAATTACAAAGATAGAAACGATTCAAAAAGATGCTAATGGCAAAGAAATGGTTGTGGCTAGCACTAAAGAAGAGCCAATTGGTAGTGTAGGATTTTTAGAAAGTATTGCCTTAGGAGAAGCTGTTTTGTATTCTACTTTTGAGGATGCAAATGTAGGTGTTGCTCTAACTTTTAGGGTTAATGAAAATGGGCAAAGCTATATTATTCTTGACTATACAAACTTAAAGATTTACAAAGAGCTTGAAGATATAACTCTAAACTCTTTATAAATAACCACTAAGGAAAGTAATGATGACAAAAGTTTGTTTTTGTGGAGTTTCTGGAAACGGAATGAGCCCTTTGGCTCAAATACTAAAGCTTCAAGGTTTTGACGTTTATGGAAGCGACAAAAGTTTTGATAGCGAAAAAGACAAAAAGAATTTGCAAGCTCTTATAGATGTTGGAATAAAAATTATACCTCAAGACGGCTCAGGGATAACACCTGATATGGATACAATATATGTTTCTGCCGCGCTTGATGAAAAAAATCCAGATATTATTGCAGGGCGTAAGTTTAACATAAAAATAAAAAAGCGTTCTGAGCTTTTGGCAGATATATTTCATCAATACAAATGCAAAATTGCAATCGGAGGAACTAGCGGCAAAAGCACAACAAGTGCTATGGTGGGCTATGTTCTAGATATGCTCGGCAAAAAACCTTGTTTGGTTAATGGAGCATTGCTTAGAAATTATGAACAACTAAAAGAATTGCCAAACTATATTTATAATAAAGATGAGTATTGTGTTATAGAAGCAGACGAAAGCGATGGTTCTATTTGTAACTATAGGGCAAATATTGGCTTGATTAATAATATTTCTCACGACCACACTTCAATAGAAAACCTAATGTCTTATTTTAATAAATTTGCTAACAATACGTCAGATGCGGTTATTCTAAATTATGATTGTGTTTTATCAAAAGAACTCAAAACAGATACAAAAAAAGTTTATGTTTCTACAAAAGACGATAGAGCAGATTTTTATGCTTATGATATTAAGCAACTTCCGCAATATGTTGAGTATTTTTTTAGGGGACAAGCCTTTAAGCTAAACTTGGTTGGAGTTTTTAATGTTTCTAATGCAATTGCAGCTATTGCTGTTTGTGCTCAAGCAGGGATTGACCCAATGGAAGCAGCAAAGGCCTTAGAGGGATTTGTGGGTGTAAAACGCCGTTTAGAAAAAGTTGGCACATCAAAGCGAGGTATTACGCTGATTGATGATTTTGCTCATAATCCAGATAAGATTTATTCTTCTCTTAAGGCAATAAAAGGCTTGGGTAGTAGAGTGATTGCAATGTATCAACCTCATCATGCTTTTTCTGTGCAAAACACTGGCAAAGAAGTGGCAAAATCTGTTGCAAAGGCCTTGGGTGATGATGATATTTTTATTATGCCAGAAATTTATATGTTAGATAAAAATGTTGATCCTAATACAAGCTCATTAGATATTGTTAATCAGGCAAAGGAAATGGGGCTAAAAAACGGAGTTTTTGTGCATTCGCATCAAGAGGTTTATGATTATATTATAAAAAATGCTAAAGATAATGACATTATTATCATTATGGGGGCAAGAGACAATTCTTTGCCAGATTTTAGTAAAAAATTATTGCAAAATTTATAGTTAATATTTGTATGGAGGTATAAGTGACAAGGTTAAATAAAATTGAAAAAGGTTCTAAACTTGGCATAATATCTCCATCATCTAGTATCGCCTCAAAAGCAGAAATAAATATGGGGTTAGATTACTTGCAAAAATTAGGATATGAGCCAATATTAGGCGAGCATGTTTTTGATAATTATTTTGCAACTGGAGGATTGGTTGCAGATAGGGCAAAAGACATTATGTCTTTTTTTGCAAATAAAGATATTAAAGGGATTTTTTGCACTAGAGGTGGCTACAATTCTCATGCCTTGTTGCCTGAGTTAGATTATGACATTATTAAAAGCAATCCCAAACCAATTTTTGGGTTTAGTGACATTACGGCATTGCAAATGGGGATTTATTCGCAAACAGGCAATGTTAGCTGTGCTAGTATTTTATTAAAATATGATTTTGAATCGGGTGGAATTGCTCCAATTACTAATAAAAGTTTGCAAGATGTTTTAGGTGGGAATAATCAAAAGATACAATCTGGCAAAAGTCTTAATGGTGGTGTTGCAAGTGGCGTTTTGCTCGGGACCAATCTTTGTGTTTTTCAAAGCCTTGCAGGGACGAAATATTATCCAGACTTAACAAATAGTATTTTGTTTTTTGAAGATGTTGATGCATCTACTTATCAGATAGAAACTTATCTTAATTCCTTAAAGCAAAATGAGGGATTTGCTGGTGTTAGAGCCATTGTTTTTGGACAGTGGACAGATATAAATATTCGCCATTCAAATCAAAAAGATATTACTCAGATTTTGGATAATTTTGCTAAAGATGTTAAGATTCCAATGATTAAAGACTTTGCTTTTGGGCATGTTTATAGTCGATATAGTTTGCCTTTGGGGGCAAGCGTGTCGATTGATGCTAATAATTGCACGATTAGTTTTTAGACTATAAAATCCAAAAGCCAATTAAGATTGTTAATGTTTTGTCGCCATATTAGCGTTTGGTATCTAAAAGCACTGCTCCAACCATTGCTATTAAAAGCAAACATTGTTCCAATTGCCCAAAAATTTGCTCCAGGTAAAAAAGCAAGGCAAAAAAAGTATCCTGCTTTGGGCAAGTCGGTTTGTTTGGGATGTATCTGTGAGGCAACAGAGTCAATATGATACCCAATAAAATACCCAAAAATAACGTTTATAACCCAACTTATGTTACCAATATTGGTAACAAAGCCCGCAATTAGCATAAAGCCAAAACAAAATAGCGGAAAAAAATATGGTGCCAAAATAATAAGCCAGTTACCGCTTCCTTCAAAACCCATTGAGCCACCAGAATTGTCTGGAGAAACTCTAATGTGCTTTACTTTATGAAAAGTTATTAAGGCAAAAAAAGCGTGTGTTAGCTCGTGGGCAATAATCTCCATTGAGGTTTTTACTTCTTTGTCCATGGTCGCCTTTGCAGAAAAGAAAAAAATAATTCCACCAATGAGAGCCACAAACTTGAGAGTTGCAAAATTAAAATACTCGATTGATTGATAAAAGGCAAAAATTGACCAAAATGAAACTATTGCAATTGGCCATTTTATTAAATTTAGTATAGAATCTATGATTTTAGACATGGGTTATAAATTCTCGTTGTCGTTAAAAATATTTGTAGTGTAAATATTAATATATTACTTGTAAATAATAATATTATATTTAATATGTGCTTATGTTATATTTTGTAGCAAAGGAGGCTAAAATGGATAACGAGTTAGAAATAATAGAAGATACAGAAAATAGCTTTGATTTTATTGTAAATGATGATGACGAAATTATGTTGCTTTTGTATGTTTGTGAAGGCGACCCTAAAGATGCTGTTATTGAGATTAATGTTGAAGAAGGCAACGCAGTTTTGCACCGTAGCGAAGAAAGCAGCGTTGAGTTGAGCGAAGTTCCAGCAGATATTATAGAAAAACTTCAAGAGGCTGAAACACTTTTGGTTTGTGAACTAAGTATTGAAGAAAATGAGGATGATACTGAAATTATGTATGCTTATGAGGCAGATATCAACTTTTAAGAAAAAACTATTTTGCCAAGACATCGTCTAGGCGTTCTTCTTTTATGCCTGCAGGCTCTTGATGAATAATTACTTGAGCTTGCGGGTATTTTTGTTTTATTTTTTCTTCTGCTTTGTGGGTCAAATTATGAGCTTTGTATAAAGAAAGCTCGCCGTCTAGTTCTAAGTGTAGTTCAAAAATATATTCTCCACCCAAATCTCTGGTTCTTAGGTCGTGGATACCTTCTACAAAAGGTAGGGTTTTGATAATATCTATAATATCTTGTCTAATCTCTGGGGCAAGTTCTCTGTCTAGGAGCATCTTAATAGCATCTGCTCCAAGCTCATAAGCATTTTTTAAGAGATATATTGATATAAAAATTGCTGCTAAGGTGTCAAACCAAATAAAGTTAAAAGCCTTTACCAAAACTAAGCTTATAATAACGGCGCCTGTTGTAGCAATATCAATAACATAGTGAAGGCTGTCGGCACTAATTGCAAGAGATTTAGTCTTTTTTATTACATATTTTTGAAAAAATACTAATCCAATAGTAATAACTAAGCTAAGTATCATTATGCTAATGCCAAAACTTGTTGTTATTTCTTTGCTAGGTGCATAAAATCTACAAATTCCTTCATAGATAACAAAAACGCCTGAGGCTGCAACAAAGATTGCTTGGAACAAAGCACTTAATGCCTCTGCTTTGCCGTATCCGTATCTATATTTTGTGGAAGCAGGCTTGGCAGATATTTTTATTGCAATAAAAGAGATTATTGAAGAAAAAACGTCAGATACACTATCTACAAAAGAAGATAAGATTGCCAAAGAACCAGTATATAGGGCTGCAAATAATTTTAGCAAACTTAGGCTTGTTGCAACCAAAATACTAGCAGTTGCTGCTATTTTTTTTAGTTTGTTGTTATCAGAGCTTATTTGCTTTTCTGAGCACATCTTTTATCCTTTTGTAGTTTTGTTTATCTATTTGATAGTAGCACTTTTGTGCTTGATTATCAAAAAATTCTAAATATGAGTTCTCTTTAGCATCTTTTATTGAGTAATGCACCAAAATATTTTCTTTATCTTCAGCAAAGTTCAAATAAACTTTGGAGTTATCTTCAACATTTAGTGCAATAACTCTTTTTTGGCTTTCTTGCGAAGGGGCAGCATTATCTGATATTTTTTGCAAACTGGTTGTAAGCAATACTTTTACCATTTCCATTGTGATGTTTGAATTGTTCACATCATCAAAATTTTGCAAACGCCCAAATCTTAGGTTCCATAAATGGCTATAAGTCCAATCATTTTTGTTGGTAGTCATATTAATAAAATCTGCCTTTATCATCCAGACCTGAAAGCTATTATTAAACCTAATATAGCTAGCCCTTGCACCTCTGCCAATGTCTAGATCGTATTTGCCTAGATTAAAGCTTAAGTCAAAGTTGTTCTCGCCTTTTAGAGAGATTTTTAGGCTTTTTGAACCTTCCTTTTCAATTGAATCTAAGTCAAACTTATTCAAATGTTCTAGTTTGTCAGATTTTTTTTCATAATAGGTTGCTGTGACTAATGTGCTAAGTAGGCTTTTGATTCTTTCTTGATAAACAACAAAGCAATTATCTCCTCTTAACCTCCAAACACTTTTGTCTTTATAAAACTCTAGAGTTTGATTGTTTGACTTGAGGGAAATTTGATTAATTTGGTTTATGTTTTTTGTTAGCTCTGCAAAAACTGGCTGATCTTCATAGTCGGCCGCTGTTTGTTTGTGCATAAAATAGGTTGAGTATGCGCCAAGTGAGGTCAAAAAGATTGTAGCAAAAACAATAATTGCAAATTCTTTATTTGCTTTGAGCTTGATTTTGTGACTTGGTATTTTGATTTGTTTTGCAATGTAAGTAATTAGCAGACCCAAAAGTATTAGAGCTGGCACAATATATATGTTAAGTAGTTTTATATAAAATGAGATTTCTTTTATATTATTATGGATTTGGATTCTAATTTCTGCCAGTTGTTTTCTGAGGTTATCTAGCTCTTTTCGGATATTGGCGATAACAGCAAACTCGTCGGCATTAAAGTTCTCTCTTTCTTCAAATTTTTTCTTGCTATAAATCTCGTTTAAGCCAATTTTTACTTGTTCTATTTTCTTAAAGATTTGACCTTCTTTGACCTTAAAGTCTTTTAGGTTTTGCTTGCGCATTTGTTCAATATCATCAAATCTTCTAATTTTTTGAGAGCGGCCTCTTAGTGCAATTAAGCTATTGTCTTTAGATAAGTAATCAAGTGAGTTCAAAATAAAATTGGCATTGTCATAGATAGAAAAAAAGTAGCTATTGTCTAAGATAGTTTTTTCTATGCTCCAAAAGCTGTCATAGGCAAAGTCGGTGTCGGTTACGACAATAACTTCAAAAGGTGTAGGAGAGTTTTTGCCAACCAAAAGGGCAGATAAGAACTTTGTTTGATTATCTGGCTTAAATACTGTTAGAAGCTCTATAGGATTAACAGAGTCATAAACTACTCCAGAAGATATTG
>CAYJKS010000030.1:1510-9784 GCA_964370705.1 uncultured Azospirillaceae bacterium | reverse complement strand
TAATGTTACTAATAGTGCAACTGGTAAAGTTAATGTTACAAATTCTGGTATTGGTATAAAGGTTGAAGATTCTACAGCAACCAATGAAGGTACTATAGATGCTTCTTCTGATATGGGTATTGGTATGATTGCTACCTCTAATGCAACTATAATCAATACTGCTACAGCATCTATTTCTGTTAGCAATGGTTCTGGTATGTCAATAGATGGAACAGGAACAGCTTCTAACGCAGGAACTATCGATGTTTCTGGTGGTGGTAATGGTATTTTATCTACAGGTGGTGATGCTACGAATACTGGAACAATCAACTCTGCTTCTGGATATGGTATGAAGGCAGAAGGTGGTGGTGTGTTCCTAAACACAGGCATAATCAACCATGGAAGTGGATCTGCTATGGCTGCAGACGGTACTTCTGAGGCTACAAACTCTGGAACAATTTCAGCAACTTCTGGTGCAGGTATTGGTATGAATGCTACAAATGGCGGAACTGTTACTAATAGCAATGGAGCAACTATTTCTGTTGACACGGGAACAGGTATGTCTGCAGTTGGCTCAAATGCAGAAACTTCTCCTATTACAAAAAGCACAGCAAGCAACAAAGGATCTATTAGCATCAATGGTGCTAACGGAATTGGTATGTCGGCAGGTGCTGATGGTATTGCAGACAATGAGGCAGGCGGAACTATTACCCTAAACTCTAATGGCACAGGTATGTTGGCAACAGATACTGGTGTTGCAAAAAATGCGGGCACAATATCTATTACATCTATTAGCGGTGTTGGTATGACAGCTGAAGACGGTGGACAAAGTGTTAATGATAATGTTATTAATGCAGGCACAGGAACAGGTATGTTGGCAACAGGTGCTGGTATAATTACTAACAATAAAAATATTACAACTACGGGCATTGGTATGTTGTCTACTGACGGTGGTATTGCTAACAATAGTAGTAGCGGTTTTATCTCTGTTACTTCTGGTGTTGGTATGCAAGCTGAAGGTAGTGGCAGTAAGTCTACAAATGAGGGTTCTATTAGTGCAACTTCTGGTGTTGGTATGTATGCAAAAACTGGTGGCGAAGTTACAAACTCTGCTATTGGTGAAATTGTTGTTACAACAGGAACAGGTATGATTGCAGAAGGTGCTAGTGCCACGGCAACAAACTCAGGTGTGATTAGGGTCATAACAAATGGTGGAACAGGTATGACAGCAACAGCTGGTGGAACAGTAGTGAATGCTGGTGTAATATATCTTAATTCTTCTGGTACAACAGGTATAAAATCTGACATTTATTTTGATCCTGCAACAGCTGGTGATATTAGATGTTGTGTTGGTTGTTCTTGCACTATTGTTGATTCTCCTCCATCTACAAGATCAATGGCATTTGCTCCAATGAGTGGGTATGGTATTTATACAGATTCTTCTTCTTTATTCATAAATCAAGGAAGTGTTGAGGTTGATAACTCTTATGAGGGAACACCAATTTCTGGTAACGTAGAGAATCAAGGCGATATTACTTTTAAGCAAGCAGTTAACTTTGATGAAAATGAGACTGGTAGCTATATAGTAGGCGAGGGCGGAACATATAAGGCAAGTTCTTTTTCTGGTATGGTTGTAGCTTCTAGCACAATTGTTACTTCTGGTAATCAAGAAGATGTTTATGTTAATGAAGCATCGTTTGAAGGAGATGATGCTGGATTAGAGATTTCTTCTGGTTCTTATATGTTTGATGCTTATTTAAGAACTCAAGCAAATGGCTCAATAGACGTTGTTATGGAAAGAAAAAACTTTGCTAGTATTGTGGGTAATCAAGAAATTGCTAATTACTTAGAGGCAAATTACATTAATGAGCATATTTTGTTTGACGCTTTAGCAGATGCGGGTGATTATAGTGAGCTTGCTTATGCTGTTGACAAAGGGTTGGGATTGGATTTTTCTCCAAACTTTACTAAACAAAACATGGATTTGTTGCGTGGGCTTGCTAGAAACATGACCAATTCTATTATTGAGCATAAAGATAAGGAACAAAAATTTAATTTTGGTGTTGATTATTACAATCAAGAGCAAAACAATCTTGACGGTATGGCAGATTATGAAGATAAAGCAACTTCTGTTTATGCTTTTTATTCTGATGCAATAGATGCTAGCCAAAAAGCTGGTTTGGGTATTAGCTTTACGACTTTTGACAGTGAGTATGTGGGTTATGGCGAAAGAGATGAATATTTGACTCAAGCTTATGCTTATTATTTGTTCCACAAAGGAAGTATGCAATTTTTGACAATGCCAAAAATTGGTTATGGCGATGGCGATTATAAAAGAGAGTTTGATAGTAACGAATATAAGGCTAATGTGACTAATTATTACTATGGTATTGATAATGAGTTTAGAAAAGAGTTTTATAATGATTACTTTACAACTGGATTCGTAACATCATTAAACGTTCAGGCAATGTATAGAGATAAGCTAAAAGAAAAAGGTTATATGGAAATTGATTCTTCAAATGATGTTTCTGTTGAAGCTGGTATTGGTGCTTATGCTAAAAAAGAGTTTGAACTTGGTTTGAATAAGCTAAAAGTTAGAGCAGGTGCAACTTATTACAGAGAATTGGCAGATCCATATAGTGATGTAGATGCTAAAATTTATGGTCTTGATGGTAAGTATGAGATAAATTCTTATGATGATGACAAAAATAAAGTAGTATTCTCTGGCAAAATTGATTATGAGCTAGACAACGGACTTAATTTCTATGTTAAGGGCGAAGCTATTGTTCAAGACAATGAAGCTTGGAATGCAAGCTCAGGTATTGAATATAGATTTTAGTTATTAGATAATCTTTTTGAAGAGGTATGATTAGAAGTAATTATACCTCTTTTTTTGTTACTATGGGACAATATTTTGTCATTGCTTGGTTCTTTTGTTTTGTTATTGTCTGGCTTGATGCGACAATTTATTTGTTAGTATGCGTTGCGGTGCAGGTGGGCTCTTGTGTCAAGCACGAGGGTGACAGAAATAAAATAGTATGAGAGTGACAGAAAGAAAAGAGTATAAGGGTGACAAAAAAATATAACAAAAAAAGCTCTCATGTTTTGCATGAGAGCTTTTGATAAAATAAATTTTATGGTAATAAGGTCCTAATACCTTTTTTGTTGTTGATTATTGCTTTTTTTACCTCACTACTATTAAAGGTTTGAAACTCTTCTAAAGAGGCTGTTATAATTGCTCCTAGCATAACTACAATCCATGAAGCATACATCCAAATAAGCAAAATAGGAACAACAGATAAAGCACCATATAAGGTTTTATATGTATCGTTCTTCATAATTACAAGCCCAAATATTTGTCTTAAAAACCAAAATAAGCAGACAGCAACGATTGCACCAAGCAAGGCATTATGAAACTTTACCTTTTTATTGGGGACAAAAACATAAACCATCATCAGGCATAAAATTGTCATTATTGGGGGAATTAAGTTGCTAAAAAGCATTGTGATTGTTGTGTCATCGCTGACATATTTTTGCAATGAATATAAGTATCCTCGCATAGAAAAAGCTGTGCCTAAAAGCAATGGACCAAGAGTAATATGGCGTGGTTGGTTGACTTTGAAGATGAAGTTAAAGCTACTTTCTATGGTAGATAGCATTAAGATAGAAACAACTGTAATACTAATTACACCAATAGCAGTTAGTTGTCCAGCATTGCCAACAATTGTAGAAAAATAGTTGCTTATGTTTTGCTCAAAAGAAGGGGTTAGATAAGTAAATAATAAATCTTCGATTTGAGCTTTTGTGCCTTCAAATACAGGAAAGGCCGAAAATATTGCTAATCCGATTGCAAAAAGCGGAACGATGGCTACTAATGAAGTGTATGCTAAAGACGATGCAACACGCAAAACATCATCATTTTTTATTCTTTTTGATAAAAAAAACAAAAATACAGAAACACTATGATATTTATTTTTTATAATTTTTTTCCAATCCATAACAACTTACCTAAAAAAATGGTTTACAAATTTGATTTAATCAATTAAATAGTATCCTAAAGGAAACTATTTGTATTTATAAAATAGTATCTATACTTAATATAATAATTTTTTTGTAAAAGCAAAGGAAAAAGTAATGACACATAATCAACTACTAATGAGTGGAAAAAAAGGTCTTGTTATGGGACTAGCTAATGATAAATCTATTGCTTGGGGTATCGTTCAAGCATTGCAAGCTCAAGGAGCTCAAATTGCAATCTCGTATCAAAATGAGACTTTAGAAAAAAGGGTTGCTCCATTGGCTGCAACTTTGGGCGATAGTGCTATGTTGATTAAATGCGATGTTAGTGATTCTGCTAGTGTAGAAAACTGCTTTAAGGAATTGGGCGAGAAATGGGGCAAAATTGACTTTGTTGTTCACGCAATTGCTTTTTCTGACAAAAATGAGCTAAAAGGTAGAACAATTGACACTACTTTAGCAAACTTTACAAATACTATGCATATTTCTTGCTACTCTTTCTTAGAGACTTGCCGTTGTGCTAGCCCTATTATGAATGAAGGCGGTTCTATCTTGACTTTGTCATATTTGGGCGCAGAAAGAGTATTGCCAAACTACAATATTATGGGTGTTGCAAAAGCAGCATTAGAAGCTTCTGTTCGTTATGCAGCAGTTGATATGGGTAGAAATGGCGTTAGAGTTAATGCAATTTCTGCAGGACCAATCAAAACTTTGGCAGCAGCTGGTATTGGCGACTTTAGAAAAATATTGCGTTGGAACGAACTAAACGCTCCTTTGGGTAGAAATGTTACTCAAGACGAAGTTGGTGGTATGGCTTTGGCTTTGCTTTCTCCTTTAGGTTCGGCTGTTAGTGGCGAGATTTTGCACGTTGATGCAGGTTATAACGTAATTGCTATGCTTGATATGGAAAATTCTAAGGAAACAGGCAAATTGCTTGTAGAATAATAAAACTAACTATTGAGTTTTTTATAATTGCAATTTATATTAAAACCACCGATGTTATAATCGGTGGTTTATTTTTTAATAATGGAGAAAAAAATGGCAGTTGACAAAGATATGGTCAAGCAAGTAGCTTTTTTATCTAGACTAAAAGTCAATGATGATAAAATGGAAGATACAAAAGATGAGTTTAATAAAATAATGAACTGGATAGAGCAGTTAAATGAAGTAAATACAGATAATATAGACCCACTTATTTGTGTAAACCAGACTCCGCTTGTTTGTCGTAAAGATGAGGTTACGCAGGGTAATCAGTCAGCTGAGGTTCTAAAAAACTCTCCAATGAGCGAATTTGGCTATTTTGTTGTGCCTAAGGTGGTGGAGTAAGACTATGGATAAATTAAATACACTAACTATTCACCAAACCCTAAAGGGGCTAAAAAATAAAGACTTTTCTGCCACAGAGGTTGTAGGTGCTTATATAAAAGCAATGGAAGAAAACAATTTTTTGAATGCTTATGTTACACAAACTCCAGAAATTGCTTTGTCACAAGCAAAAGAATCTGACAAAAGATATGCCAACAACACTAATCAAGAGTTAGAGGGGATTCCTTTGGGAATAAAAGACTTGTTTTGCACTAAAGGTGTAAGAACAACGGCTTGCTCTAAAATTTTGGGAAACTTTGTTCCTGGATATGAGTCTTTTGTTACTCAAAAGCTCAAAAACGCAGGTTCTTGCTTGCTTGGTAAGCTAAATATGGACGAGTTTGCTATGGGCGGGAGCAATGAAACTAGCTGCTTTGGAACAGTTATAAACCCTTGGCAAGCAGAAAAAAAATTGGTTGCAGGTGGTTCTTCTGGAGGATCTGCATCGGCAGTTGCTGCAAATATTTGTGCCGGGGCAACAGGAACAGATACTGGTGGTTCAATCAGACAGCCTTCTGCATTTTGTGGTGTTACTGGCATAAAACCTACTTATGGACGTTGCTCTCGTTATGGTATTATTGCTTATGCTTCTTCTTTAGACCAAGCAGGACCAATCGCTAAAGATGTTAGAGACTGTGCAATTTTGCTAAAAAATATGTCTGGCTATGATACAAATGATTCAACATCGGTTAATATAAAAGTGCCAGATTTTGAGCAAGTATTAGGACAAAGCATAAAAGGGCTTAAGGTTGGGATTCCGCAAGAATATCGTCCACAAGGGCTCAATCAAGAGATTGCTAGCTATTGGGACAAAGGCATAGAAATGCTAAAAGCCGCAGGAGCAGAAATTGTTGATATTTCTTTGCCTCATACAAAATATGCTTTGGCAACTTATTATATTGTTGCTCCAGCAGAGGCGTCATCAAATCTTGCACGTTATGATGGCTTAAGGTATGGAGATAGAATACTTGGAGATAATCTTGATGATATGTACATCAACACTAGAACAGATGGTTTTGGCACAGAAGTAAAACGTCGAATTATGATGGGGACTTATGTTTTGTCTGCTGGGTATTATGACGCATATTATCTAAAAGCTCAAAAGGTTAGAAATTTGGTTAAAAATGATTTTGTTCAAGCCTTTAATAAATGTGATGTGATTTTAACCCCAACGGCCCCTAGTCACGCTTTTGCAAATGGCGACAAATCTATGCTAGATCCAATTAATATGTGGCTTAATGATGTTTTTACGGTTTCTGTTAATTTGGCTGGTTTGCCTGCTCTTAGCTTGCCAATTGGCTTGTCAAAAACAGGGCTGCCATTAGGATTGCAGTTAATAGGAAAAGCTTTTGATGAAGAGACAATATTCAAAACAGCTAGCATAATAGAAAAAGAAGCCAAATTTGAGAGGTTAAAATAGCAATGATTATAAAAGGAAAAGATTGTAATTGGGAAATTGTTTGTGGACTAGAAATTCATTGCCAAATTATTTCTAAGTCTAAGATTTTTAGTGGAGCTTCAACCGCATTTGGCGTTGATGCAAATGAAAATGTATCTTTTATAGATGCAGGAATGCCAGGAATGCTACCAAGTCTTAACGAACATTGCGTTTATCAAGCAGTTAAGACAGGTATTGGGTTAAATGCAAAAATAAATAAATATTCTGAATTTGCTCGCAAAAACTATTTTTATGCAGATTTGCCACAAGGGTATCAAATATCTCAATACAAGCACCCAATTGTAGGTGAGGGCGTTGTTACAATAGACTTAGAAGATGGCTCAAGTAAAGATATTGGGATAGAAAGAATGCATATAGAGCAAGATTCTGGAAAATCTATTCATGATATTGACCCTAAAAAAAGCTTTATTGATTTTAATCGTGCTGGTGTTGGTTTAATGGAGATTGTGAGCCGTCCAGATTTTAGATCACCAGAAGAAGCAGGTGCTTATTTAAGAAAAATTCGCTCAATTTTAAGATATTTAGAAACTTGTGATGGTAATATGGACGAAGGCTCTATGAGATGTGATGTTAATGTCTCTGTTAGACCTCAAGGCAGCGATGAGCTTAGAACACGTTGTGAGATGAAGAATGTGAACTCAGTAAAATTTGTAATGCAAGCTATTGAGACTGAAGCAAAAAGACATATAGAAATATATGAAAATGGTGGAGAGGTTACGCAAGAAACCAGACAATTTGACCCAGTTAGTCTCACAACCAAACCAATGCGTAAAAAAGAGTTTGCTCATGATTATAGGTATTTTCCTGAGCCAGATTTGCCACCACTTGTTTTGAGTGATGAATATGTGCAAAATGTTATAGATGATGTTCCTGAGCTCCCAGATGCAAAAAAAGCTCGTTTTATAAAAGATTTTGGACTAACAAAATATGATGCAATGGTTATTTGTGAGAATAAAGAAGTTGCAAAGTTTTTTGAACAAGCATCTCAAGGCCGTGATGGTAAAAAAGTTGCAAACTGGCTTATGGGAGACTTTTTTGCAATGCTAAAACGCCAAAATGTTTCTATTGAGCAAAGTCCTGTTAGTGCAAAAGATTTAGGTGAGTTAGTTGGGCTAATTGAAGAAGACGTTATATCTGGCAAAATTGCGAAAGATGTTTTTGAGATTATGATAGAAACTGGCGATAATCCTACAAAAATTGTTGAAGAAAAAGGACTAAGACAAGTAACAGATGTGTCTGCAATTGAGGCAATTGTTGATGAAATTATAGCTTCTAGTCCTGAGAATGTGGCAGCTTATAAGTCTGGCAAAAATAATCTTATGGGTTGGTTTGTTGGGCAAGTGCTCAAAGCTACTCAAGGTAAAGCAAACCCTCAGTTAGTTAATAAATTAGTGAGCGAAAAACTAAAATAAAATTAGGAGTGAGGAATGAACATAAACAAAAAATTAGATATT
>CAYJKS010000030.1:0-1491 GCA_964370705.1 uncultured Azospirillaceae bacterium | reverse complement strand
GAGCAAAAAACCTCTATTTTGAAATTTGAAGAAAAACCTAAAGAATCATCTCTTTTATATATTTTGTTGTTTTTAGGTGCTTTTTCTATTGGTTTGGGGGTTGTTGCAATAATTGCCTCAAACTGGCAGGCTATTCCTCCAATGTGCAAGCTCCTTGTTGATTTTGCAATGCTAATATTTGTTGTTGGTGGAATTTTTTGGGCCAAAGAAAAAAATAAAACGAAGTTATTTGAGCTATTTTTGTTTTTATATGCTTTGTTTATTTTAGCAAGTATAGGACTTGTTGCTCAAATATTTCATCTTCCTGCTAATGGAATGTCGGCAATTTTGTTTTGGTCAATCTTAACGTTTCCTTTGATTTTTTTGAGCAAAAAACCACTGCTTGCTTTTGTGTGGTTGCCTGCTTTTTTTGTATCAATAGCAGAAAAGCTAATGGATATTAACTGGTTTAGAGATTTTGTAGAATTATTAACAGATATATCTCCATATTTTGCACCGTATTTATTGGTCTTTCTTGTATTTGCGTTGTATCAATATGTTTTTAAGAGATATAATCTTTTGCAACAAGTGACAAAAGCACTAAAGTTCTGGACAATTATTTTATTTGCACAGATTGTAACTTATGCAGATTTTGAGACAAAATATTTGATTAGAAGATTTGAGCCTAGTTTTACGGCAACAATGCTTTGGTTTGCGGTGATTGCCTTGGTTGCGTTTGTTTGCTACTATAAGAGCAAAAATAAGCAAGAATATTGGTGGGAGTCATCATTATTTATTTTTGCAGTATTTTCTTTATTGGCAACATCTGCTCCAGTAATAAGTAGTTTTATTGCTCCAATATTTACAATTTTGATGCTGAGCGTGGTTGGACTTTATGGCTACAAATATAATGATGTAAAGCTCATAAATATTGTTTCTTTGTTGATTGCTTTTAGAATTTTTGCAATATATATACAAGTTTTGGGCTCTTTGCTCTCAACAGGAGTGGGGCTAATTTGTTCAGGAATAGTATTTTTGCTAATGTCTTATTTGTGGAACAGGTTTAGATTAGAAATATTAACCAAAGCAAAGGAGTTATCATAATGAAGAATAAGTATTTGCTATTAGTGGTTTTGTCTTTGCCAATTATAATTTTGTTTATATGGACAGCAAAGCTAGAAATATATTCTAATACCGCTCAAAAAGTTTTAATCTCTGCAACAGGTTATGATCCTAGAGATTTGTTAAGAGGTCATTATCTTAACTTAAGACTTGATTGGAAAAAAACAAATTGTTCTCAATTTGAGGCAAATGTTTGCCCAAAAAATAAGTTTAAGAGGAGATATAAATATTATTTATCTGAGCATGAGGCAAAAGAATTAGATAAGATTTTGCCAAAAAGAGACTTGGACTTGAAGCTAGAGTTTGCTTATTCAAAAAACAAACCTCCAATACTTCGTAATTTTTATATAGAAGGAAAAACTTGGCAAGAGTGGACCGCCAAAAATCTTT
>CAYJKS010000029.1:2156-9882 GCA_964370705.1 uncultured Azospirillaceae bacterium | reverse complement strand
TGATCAAGGTGAAGCAGGCGATAACGTCGGTGTATTGTTACGTGGAACAAAAAGAGAAGACGTTGAACGTGGTCAAGTATTGGTTGCTCCAGGCACAGTTAAACCACACACAGAGTTTGAGTGTGAGTGCTATATCTTGAGCAAAGATGAAGGTGGACGTCATACTCCATTCTTTAACAACTACCGTCCACAATTTTACTTCAGAACAACTGACGTAACAGGTGCTATTGAGTTGCCAGCAGGCACAGAAATGGTTATGCCTGGCGACAACATTCGCATGACAGCAAAATTGATCAACCCAATCGCTATGGAAGAAGGCCTACGCTTTGCTATCCGTGAAGGTGGTAGAACAGTTGGTGCTGGTGTGGTTTCTAAAATTATCAAATAGTTTTAGTATATACTAGTGATAAAAAAGGAGAGCGTTTGCTCTCCTTTTTTTGTTTTTTGTTGTGAGTAAAAATTTAGATACCTCCTGTGGCTTTTTTTGCCATTGCTGGGGGAGTTTTTAGTTTTGTCACTCTTGGGCTTAGGTATAGACTCCCGTGTCAAGCACGAGAGTGACAAAAAGAAAAGGGCATGGTAGTGACAAGAATATAAAACTACACGAATGTGAGTGAATAAAAAGAAACAAATTTTACTGTAATAAAAAAACTCCCTAAAGTAGGGAGTTTTTTTTATAAATAATAATCTTTTATGCGGGCGTATCCATTTTTTCTAAAACCAATTTTTTTAAGGTAATATTATCTGTTTTTCCAGTTGCAAAGGTCGGAATACTATCCATAAATAAAATCGTTCTAGGCAGATATAGCTCAGACATACCATTAGACTTAATATGCTCATGTAGTTTAGTTTTTGTAACATTTTGGTTGTTAGTGACAAGAACAATTTGTTCTCCTTTGCTCTCATGAGGAACAGCAACAATCCCATATTGAAAATCAACGCCGTCATCAATGTATGCTTTAGAAACCATTTCTGCTACGGCATTAAGAGAAACCATCTCTCCGCCAATTTTAGCAAAACGTTTGATTCTGTCTTTGATATAAATAAAGCCAATCTCATCTATTTCTACCACATCACCAGTATGGTACCAGCCATCTTTTAGAGGAACCAACACTCCAGGGTTGTCGGCAAACATATATCCAAGCATCACATTTGGTCCACGCACAACAAGCTCGCCACCTTTATCGATTCCATCAACTTTTTCTATCTTATGTTCAATAGCAGGCAAAAGCTTGCCGATTGAGCCAAAACGGTTAAATATGCGGTTGTTTGCACTAACTACTGGAGAGCATTCGGTTGTTCCGTATGCTTCTAGAACATTTACGCCCATTCTTTCCATCCACATGTTTCTAGTATCTGGCTTAACAGCCTCAGCACCGCCAAACATAAATCGGATATTATGAAAGTCAAATGGGTGTGCAATACGTCCGTATCCTCTAAAGAACGTATCTGTTCCAAACATAACAGTGGCACCAATTTCATATACAATCTCTGCAACAACACGATAATGGAGTGGAGAGGGGTATAAGAATAATTTTGAGCCAACAATTAGTGGGAACAAAGTTCCTATTACAAGTCCAAAGCTATGAAACATTGGTAAGGCATTAAACACAGTGTCTGTTGTATTAAGGGTTTCTATGCAAGAAGTTTGCTTAATGTTAGATATAATGTTTGCATGGCTTAATACTACAGCTTTTGGCGCACCTTCGGAGCCTGATGTAAACAAAATCACAGCTTTTTTGTTGCCACCTTTTCTGTTAGGGATTCGTTTGATTTTGTATCTAAGCAGAGCTTTTACTTTGTCCCAAAGGCTAATTTCTTTGGTTAGCTTTTCTAGATAAACAACTTTAACTCCACCAGCTTCCATTTGTTCGACAACATCTTCCATCTTTGCAGTTTTTATAAACATTAAGGAGGTAATTACCATTCTTACTTCGGCTGTTTTGCACATAGAGAGCAAGTTTTGCGCCCCAACAGAAAAGTTGAGCATAACAGGTATGCGGTTATATGCTGATAGTCCAAAAAAAGTACAAAGAGCTGCAACAGAGTTTGGAATAAGTAAGCCAACGTTTTCTTCAACAGCTGTTCTTCTTTTGAAGTATTTGCCTAACACAAAGCTTTTTACAATAATGTCTTTGTATGAGTTTGGTTTGCGGTTATAGTCTTCTACAAATTTTGGACGCTTAAACATTCCAGATTTTGCATTAACCTTTGCTGCTTTCATTAAATTTGCAAATAGCGACATTTTGGGGTTGTAATTTGCTTCAAAGCTCATTTCTCGCAAGATCATATAAACTTCATTACTAATATGATCTCTTTGTCTACGTAGCTCATCTTTTAACTTAAATGCACGGGGCTCTCCAACTTGTATTCTAACTTTTGGTAATGGACGATGAGGGATTTTGCCTTTTGTTTTAGAAAAATATCCATACTGAGGGCCGTCTATCCAAATAGGAACAAGTGGGGCTTGTGATTTGTCTGCCACTAGTCCTGGAGCCTCATATATTTTCATCAATCCGCCATTTTGACTAACTCGACCTTCTGCAAAAATAACGCAAGTTCTGCCTTCGTTGACTTTGCCAATAAGATCCTTAATGTCGCCTGGCTCAATTGGATTAAATGGCATAACATCTGCTGTCTTCATAAGAAAGCGGATAAGCTTGTTGCGGTATAAATGACCATTTAGAGCAAATACTGGATTACCTGGCAAATATGCAAATAACAAAATTGGATCCAAGAAAGAAACGTGGTTAGAAACATACACAGCCTTTTCTAGCTTATCAGTTTCGCAACATTCGATATTACATCTAACCTTAAACAGTCTAAATATAAATCTTAAACAAAATTTTATATAACTTCTCAAAGCGGTAGTCTCCTTTTGTATATTATCTCAATACTTTACTACCAAGGATTTAACCTGTCCAGAATAATTTTAAAACAATGGTTTCTTAGAAGATACTGTTTTGTAAGATATTGATTTTTTGTAACAAAAACAGTTATCAAGGTGGATAATTTTTTGTTCTTGCCATTTTTGTCACTTTTGTATATTTATTAATTGTAGCAATTTATAATATTTGTTAAAGTAACTCATAAAAAATAATAACTTCAAGGTAACTTAATATACTTTGCAATTGTTACATAAGTTCAACATTGATAAAATGATAATGATATGAAAAAGTTACTAACCTTAACCGCTCTAGGAGTGGTAATGATTTATTCAAATGCAAGCGCATCTGGATTTTTTTTAAGAGAACAGTCTGCTGCCGCACAAGGAAACGCTTTTGCTGGTGCAACAGCTGGTGCAGAAGATATTTCTTATTCTTTTTTCAACCCTGCAGCTTTAAGCAGACATAAAGGCACACAAATGGTTATTGGCGGAAGCTGGATTGTTCCAGATTCTAGAGCTCATGACGCTTATAATTCTTTTGAAGAATACACTTCAAGCACTAACAATATTATAGATGACTCTGTTACTCCGCATATTTATGTTTCTCACCAAGTTGATAAAAAACTAACACTAGGTGCATCATTAAATGTTCCTTTTGGTATGACTTCTGAATATGATGAGCATTGGGCAGGTAGATACCATGGAACAACGTCTAAGGTAACAGCTGTTACTTTAACACCTATGGCATCTTATAAGCTAACAGATGAGTTGGCGATTGGTGCAGGTGTTCAATTGCAATACACACATGCAGAGCTAGAAAATGGGGTCTATTTAGGCGATTTTGAAGATTATGCAAGATTAGAGGGTGACACTTTTGACATTGGTTACCAATTAGGTGCATTATATGAGCCAATGGAAGGTACTCGTTTTGGTGTTGGTTATCGTAGCCAAGTTAAACAAAAGCTAAAAGGTGATGTTGAGTTTGATGGCCCAATGTTTGAAATGAACCAAGATATTACTGCCAGATTAACAACTCCTGCAACTTTGAGCGTAGGTGCATATCATGAGATTGATTGTAGATGGTCTGTAATGGCTGAATATAGCCGTGTGTATTGGTCTAGTTTTGATGAGCTAAACATTATTGGCGAATATGGTCCTATTAGCTACACAGATGAGAACTGGAGCGATAGTAATTTTTATGCAATCGGTGCAAGCTACCAAATGGATGACCAATGGAAGTTGCGTATGGGTATTGCTCTAGATGACAGCGCTGTAGGTATTGATTACCGCACACCACGTATTCCCGATTCTCACCGCACATGGTATTCTTTGGGTCTAGAGTATAAATATAGCAAAAAAACAACATTTAATGTTGGCTATACATATATCTATGCTAGAGATGCAAGTGTTAGTTTAGATGGTACTCACACGGGCGATTCTTCTCGTGGCGGAATTACTGCTGACTATGAAAATAGCGTAAACATCATAACAGCATCTATTAATTATAAGTTTTAATTATAATTAATTCACAAAAAAACCTCAGATATTTCTGAGGTTTTTTTTGATTCTTTAGCATTATCTTCTGCTTGGATCGATTGAGTTGCCTAAAGGCGAAAACTCTTGAACGCCGCCAAAATATTTTAAGAAAAATCCTTGTTCTTGAATATTTGGCGCGGTTTTGTTTGGATTTGCTATGAGTTTTTTTCCATCATTTTCATCTAGTTCTTCAATGTTATACACTTTGTCATTATTATCAAATCTAACAACCAATAGATCTCTTTTTATTTCTTGTGGTCTCATAAAGGCAACTTGCTCTACTGTAGAAGACAAATACATCCAAGTGTCTTTATCTAAAGCAACAGTTGCCGCTGGCGATCCGAGCAAATCTGTAACTTCTTGTTTGCTTTGTCCAACAGATAAATTGCTAATTTGTTTTTGACTGGGCATATTACCTGTATAAGATATAAAAGTATCTTCATTGGTGCAACTTGTGTTAATTAAAAGACTAATAGCAATAAAAAATAATTTGCTTATTGACATTTTTGTGTATCCTTATTTATTATCTACAAATATAAAAAACCTTATAGCACAAGGAAAGTATAAATGCAAAAAGATTTTTCACATTCTATAAAAGTAGCAGATATGCCATTATCTACACAGCAATATAATATAAATGTTGCTAGCAAGGACTATGCGCAATTAGCAAAAATTCTCAAAGTTGAAGGGGTCAAAAAGTTTGAGGCCAATATTGAATTAAAAGTAAACAGAAATAGTCATATTTTGGAGGTTTGGGGTCATGTTTCTTCTGAGCTGGTGCTAAAGAGCGTAGTTTCTTTAGAAAATTTTTCTCAAAAATATGATTTTGATTTTTCAACCAATTATAGCACTAAGCAAGCTAGCAAAGACGATGAAGAAGAAGTAGACTTTGATGAATTAGATGAGATAATAGACGGAAAAATAGATTTGTTTGATATTGCAATAGAACAAATCGCCTTGCAACTAGATGATTATCCCCGAAAAAAGGGAGAAGTTTTTGAGTTTGAGCTAGAGTTTGATGACGTTGAGCCAAAAAATAATCCATTTTTAGCATTATCATCACTAAAGAAGTAAAAATTTAGCTTGCCAAAAGCAAAAAAATTGTATAAAAGACGTTTAACTGTTTTAGATATGTATAAAATATTTGCTTTTTATTAAAAAGTAATATAATAATACTAGCTGAAATTTTTTGTGATAATATTTTTTTTGAAAAGATTAAGGAAATGGCTACACCAAAAAAGAAAACTTCAAAATCACGTCGTGACATGCGTCGTGCACATGATGCATTAGGTGCAAATTCTTACCATGAATGCTCAAATTGTGGCGAATTAAAAATTCCACACAATGTGTGTCCATCTTGCGGTCAATACGACAAGCGTGAAGTTGTTGCTAAAAAAGCAGCAGAATAAAAAAACAAATTATATGGAGAATAACTTGTCTAATAATATAGTTATATCTGTGGACGCAATGGGGGGAGATAATTCCCCTCGAGTCGTCATAGAGGGTTTGAAAATTGCCGCCAAAAAGAATTCTGACGCAAGATTCTTGCTCTTTGGAGATGAGGAAAAAATTGTTCCAATTCTAAAACAATATTCAAAACTAAACAAAGTATGCAAAGTTATTCATACCACAGAGGCTGTGTCTAATGATGACAAGCCTTCTCAGGTTATTAGAAACCGCAAGACTTCTATGTTTATGGCAATAGAAGCGGTTAAGTCTGGTCGTGCTCAAGCAGTTGTTTCTGCTGGTAATACTGGTGCATTAATGGCGATTTCTAAAATGGTATTAAAAACCATTCAAAAAATTCATCGTCCCGCAATCGTGAGTGTAATGCCTCATATTAGCGGGAAGTACGTTATGCTTGATTTAGGAGCAAACACTGAGTGTAATGCTATAAACTTGGCAGAGTTTGCTATTATGGGCAATATTTTGGCCAAGCATAGTTTGGACATTACCACACCAAGAGTGGCACTTCTAAATATTGGAACAGAAGCCGGCAAAGGCAGAGAAGAAATTAGACAAGCATCGCAAATACTAAGCAATTCTAATATATTAGATATGGATTTTGTAGGCTTTGTCGAGCCTCACGAAGTTGCCAACGGTAAGGCTGACGTTGTTATTGCTGACGGGTTTACTGGTAATGTGGCGCTCAAGTCAATAGAAGGCACAGCAAAACTAATTATAAATTTGCTAAAAAATGCCATAAAATCATCAATTATTGCAAAATTAGGGTTGCCTTTTATGCTTGGTGCAATTCTAAAAATTAAAAGAAAAATGGATCCAAGGCTATATAATGGTGCAATGTTGGTTGGTCTAAATGGTTTGTCTGTTAAGAGCCATGGTGGTGCCGATGCGGTTGGTTTTTCGGTGGCTATATGCAACGCAATTAAGTTGGTTAGACAAGATTTTGTTTCTACTATTAAAAAAGATATGGAAAAAATAGATTTGGATGAAATCAATCAAGAGAACTTATATGAAGGATACTTGTTATATGACAATAATTAGATCAAAACTTATTGGTAGCGGATATTATTTGCCTAAAAAAACTTTGACTAACGATGATTTGTCAAAAATAGTAGATACAAATGACGAGTGGATAAGCACACGCACAGGCATTAAGTCTCGTCACATTGTAGAAGACGAGCTAACATCTGATCTTGCATACAATGCATCAGTAATGGCAATCAAAAATGCTAATATAGATGCTCAAGAAATTGACTATGTTATTGTAGCAACAACGACTCCAGATAACACTTTTCCAGCAACAGCCACAAAATTAGCAGCCAAACTTGGGGTTGCTAAAGGAACAAGTGCCGTAGACATAAACGCAGTTTGTTCAGGCTTTGTATATGCTCTTCAAATTGCTGACAATATGATTAGACTAAAACAAGCAAAAACAGCTTTAGTCGTTGGTGCAGAGTCTTTGTCAAAAATCGTTGACTGGACTGACAGAAACACTTGTGTTTTGTTTGGTGACGGAGCAGGTGCATTTGTTTTGACTGCATCAAATGAAGAAGGCACAAATCAAGACACAGGTATCTTGGCAACAAAAACATATAGTGACGGATCTTATTATGATAGCTTGTGCACAACTGGTGGTGTTTCTAGCACTCAGTCAACAGGTTTTATTCGCATGGATGGGCAAGAAGTATTTAAGGTTGCCGTTGGTTCTTTGACACAAGGAGTGCTAGAAGCACTAGACATTGCTGGTTTAAGCAAAGAAGATATCAACTGGTATATTCCTCATCAAGCAAACAAAAGAATTATTGATTCTGTAGGCAAAAAATTAGGCCTAGCAGAGCA
>CAYJKS010000029.1:0-2146 GCA_964370705.1 uncultured Azospirillaceae bacterium | reverse complement strand
TTGACCACCACGGTAACACTTCTGCAGCTTCTGTTCCGTTGGCATTAGCCGAGTCTATGGAAGCTCAAAAAATTAAAAAAGGCGACTTGATTGCTATTAGCTCTATGGGAGCAGGGTTTACCTGGGGCGGAATTATAATTAGAATATAATCTATATATAAAAAATAAGAAGAAAGGAAATATTTGAGATGAAAACTATTACTAGAGCTGATGTTGCAGAAACTCTTTATCAAGAAGTTGGACTGTCGCGCAAAGAATCTGGTGAGATTTTGGATATGGTGTTAGAAGAAATTTCTAATGAATTGGCAAGCGGTAATGATGTAAAGTTGTCATCTTTTGGAACTTTGGCTCTAAAAGACAAAAAAGAACGTATTGGCAGAAACCCTAAAACAGGTGTAGAAGCTACAATTTCTTCTCGTCGCGTTATCTCATTTAAGCCTTCTCAAACAATGCGTAAAGCAATCAACGTTTAGTATAGCTAAAAAGGTATAAGATATGATTATAAACAAGTCAAAAGCAGCTTTTAGAACAATCGCAGAGGTTGCTGATGAACTTGGGGTAGAAACTCATGTCTTGCGTTTTTGGGAAACAAAATTTTCTCAAATAAAACCAATGAAAAGAAGCGGTAACCGCCGCTACTATCGCCCAGATGATGTTGAGCTTTTAAGATGCATAAAAGAGTTGTTGCACCACAAAAGATACACAATTGAGGGTGTGCAAAAATTATTTAAGCAAAAAGGTGTTAAGTCTTTTGTGGGAGAAAAAATCCAAGATGATTTTTTTGCTACAAATGAGCAAGAGCAACCAGTTGGTAGTTCTTCTATTATAATAAGCCAAGTCATTGATGAGCTAAAGTCTTTGCAAGATGAGCTCAAAACAGTTCTTAACTAAGTTTGCAATCTAGTATTTTATTTGATCGAGTTGTTGAATCAACTTAATATCTAACTTGCTTTTAGGCTTTAATCCCATGCTCTCTGCAACAAGAGAAAGTGGGACTTTTTTGATAATGTTATTAAACTCTTCTATTGAGTTGTTGTAATTGTTGATAGCTTTTTTTACGTTATCATCTGCATCATTAACGGTTTTTCTGGCAGATAAAAAGTCAACATCTTTGTATAAAGCAGGGTAGTTTTTTGAGTAATCTAACATGTCAACCACAGCATAAGCAAGAGCATTTTCTGTATTTTGACGCTCTTTTATGGTTGTAGAGTTGTGAGCGATTGCGTTTTTTTCTATAACTACGCTCATTATAGTGTTTTGACTATCTGAGTATTTTTCTATAATATTTACAAGTTGGGGAATAACTTTGTGTCTTCTCTTAAACATAACAATAACGGGATTAAAAGATGTTTTTGTTGCATCTGATAATTTAATCAAATATCTATAACAGAAAATATAAATAACTATTAGCAAAAATAAGATTGTTGCAATTAACATTTTATCCTCCCACTATTTTATCTGTTTTTTCATTATATATAACTTACTGAGGTCTGACAAGATTTTTTTGTGTTTTTACAAAACTGTAAAATTTGTTACTAAGTTGCTCGATGAATTTGTAGATTATTAAATAATATTTTTAGCAATTTGTTGAGTATAATTTATTGCCAATATTCTAAAATAAAAAAGAACTAACACTTACGGTAGTTCTTTTTTATTTTAGAAGTTATTTTGGTTGCCAGTAGCATCTTTTGGGAGAAGTGATTTTATCGGCGTCTTTAAGTTGCTTCATGGCTTTTTCTACATCTTTTTTATCTATGCCAGTTAGTTCTGCAATTTTGCCATTATTAAGAGGTTCGCCAGCTTTTTTCATTGCTTCTAATATTTTTTCTTGATTTTCCATATTTTTATCCTTTTTGTTGTTTTGTATTTAGTTTTTTATTTTTGCAAAGTAATTAATATCTCTAAAATTGTTTGTGCTAGTCAAAAACATTTCACTTTTTAGAACTGCCTCAAGTTTGTATCCTAAGCCTTTAGGCACACTTGAAGATTTTTCATTTTCCACATCGGTTTTGATAATTATTTTATTAAAACCTTGAGAAAAAATCTCATTTTCTATGAGTTTAACGGCTTCTTTCATATATCCATTGCCAGCATAATTCACATCTATCCAGTAGCCAATTTCTGCCCTTTTGTGCTCATAAGCAATA
>CAYJKS010000028.1:7909-9926 GCA_964370705.1 uncultured Azospirillaceae bacterium | reverse complement strand
TTATGAGTGTAAAATTACTTGGCAAAATAATAAAATCCAATATGATAGTAATAAAATTGTTGCAGAAATTGTGTCTTTGTTAGAAAAAGGCTTTTAGTAATGAAAAATGTTGAGATAAATGATATTGGAAGCATGGCAGATATAATGGTGCAAATAAGAGTTGTCTTGGGTAAGACAAGCTTGAGTTTGGCGCAATTGATGCAAGTGCAAGAAGGCTCAATCATTGAGCTAAATAAAAATATAGATGATGAGGTTGATATTTATATTGGCGAAGACTTATTTGCAAAGGGAATGTTGGTAACAAGCGATGGTTATTTGGGTGTGGTTTTAACTAAGATTTTAGATATTGAGAAAATATAGATGAAGATAAAAAAATTTATAGCAACAGACATAAATAAACTCATAGCCCAAGTCAAACAGGAGCTAGGAGAAGAGGCTGTTATTATCTCAACAACAGAGCTAGCCAATGGTAGCGTTGAGCTTGTTGCTGCCATAGAAACTAATACGATTGATATTGATGATAATAATGAGTTAGAAGAAACATCTTCAACCTATAGTGACGTTGCTATCAGAAAAGCACTGTCTTATCATGAGCTAACCTCACAGGCTCAATCACAAATCTTGGCAAAATGCAGATACCTAGCACAAAAAAATATGTTAACCGATGACAAAATTATTTTAGAAAAAACCTTAGATGATATGTTGCCCTCTTATAGTTTTTTTGAATCTAGCTCTAGCATAAAGTTGTTTATGGGAGCTCCAGGTGGTGGCAAGTCTACAGCAATTGCCAAGCTTGCAACTTTGGCAAAAATGAGGAATATTTCTTGCTTAATAATAAGCACAGACTCTGTTAGAGCGGGAGCGAACCATCAGCTTAAGGCTTTTGCCGACATATTATTGTCGGATTTTGTTGTGGTCAAAGAAGTCAGTCGTTTGGCTAGTAAAGTTGAGGCAGCCAAATCTCAATATCAACTAATTTTAATAGACACTCCAGGGATTAATCCATTTATTTCTGAGCAAGCAAATAAGCTCATGCAAATAGTCAACAAGATTGATTGTGACAAAATATTGGTTATGGATATGGGCAAAAACTCGTATGAAGCAGTAGAAACAGCAAAAATATTTGCCCAAATGGGAGCAAAATATTTGTTGCCAACAAAGCTAGATTTGACCAGAAGAATTGGCGCAATGCTTTCTATTGCTGTTATGTGCAATTTTGGCATAAACTATGCATCGGTTAGCTCAAGCATAGCAAAAGGCATTGCAAAAGTAAGTGGTGCGAGCGTTTCTCGTTTGGTTTTGGATTGAGGTTTTTAAGATGAGTCAAGATTTAGAAATATTGAAAACAGCACCCAAGCTAGAACCACAAGCTGGCAATATGATAGCTATTGCTTCTGGCAAGGGTGGCGTTGGCAAAACATGGTTTTCTATTACTTTGTCACATGCTTTAAGTAGCCTAAAGCAAAAGGTTTTGCTCTTTGACGGAGATTTGGGCTTGGCAAATATAGATGTGCAATTAGGTCTGATGGCAAACTATGACTTAGGCTCGGTTGTTTGTGGCAAAACTACTCTTAACCAAGTTGTTCATCATAGCGAAAAATTGCATTTTGACGTTATTGCGGGGCGTTCTGGCTCAACTGGTCTTGCCACAATTCCAATTGGTCGTTTGCAAATTCTTGCAGAAGATTTATCTTTGCTTGCGTCTTCTTACGACAAGGTTATTTTGGATATGGGGGCTGGTATCGACAAGCCAAGTAGAATATTGTCAGGAATGTCTGGCAGACTAATAGTTGTTTGTACCGATGAGCCTACTTCTCTAACCGATGCTTATGCTTTTATAAAAATAATATCAATACAATATCCCAAATGTATGATTTCTGTTGTGGTTAATCAGGCAGACACAATCAGACAAGGAGTAGACACTTATGATATTTTGCTAAAAGCTTGTCAAAAGTTCTTAAAAATTTCTCCAACATTATTAGGCGTTGTTCGCCGCGATGCAAGAGTTAGGGATGCC
>CAYJKS010000028.1:0-7899 GCA_964370705.1 uncultured Azospirillaceae bacterium | reverse complement strand
ATAATTACTCGCTACCCAGTATCTGAGGCGGCAAGTGATGTTTTTGCCATAGCCAGAAAGTTGTTACAAGATGAATAATATTTATACCAATGATCCTTTAGGTTACTATAATATTTTGGGCGTTAGTGCTTATGCTAGTGCCAGAGATATAAAGCTCAATTATCGTGATAGAGCAAAAGAGTGGCACCCAGATTATAACAAAGCTCCAAACGCAATGGAGCAGTTTCAAAAAATCTCAATTGCATATGATATTTTGCAAAACGAAGCTTTGCGACTAGAGTATGATTTATTTGCGTTAGCATATACTTCTAAAAATTATCCTCAAATGGATATTTTAGACATAATTAAAGATAGGCAAAAACAAGAGAACCCATTTGTTAGAATAATATCTTTGCAATATGTTACAGGCAAGTTTGTTAAGTTTTCTTTTAGAGAAGAAAAACTAGCTTGTAGTCAGGCTCAAGCTAAGAGCGAAGTTCTAAAATGCTCTTTGCTAAACTGGTTAGTTGGTTGGTGGTCAATCAAATCATTTGGCAAAAATATAAAGGCTTTGCTTGCAAACTATAATTTGATAGGTCAAAACAAGCAAGACAACCTTACTCTTCTTATTCATAATGCAGTTGCTTATAATCGAGAAGGCAAAAAAGAAAAAGCTTATTTGTCGGCTTTTCAGGCTTTGGATTATGCGAATGATATTCAAAAAGAAAAAATTGGTGAGTTCTTGCGTTCATTAGAAATAAATAAGAATTATAAACTTCCAAAATGGAATGATACAAGGCTAAAAATATTTCAGCTTATAATTCCGTTTTTGTTACTTATGTCAATAGCTTACCCTTTTGCAAAGAGCTATAATTTCTCTAATTCTACACAAAAGGACAATGAGATTACATATTTTCAGAGAGTAAAATATGCCAATGGCGGAGAGTTTGTTGATGATATTGTTGTTTCTAAAATATTTGATATTCCGCTAGATTATGACGATGACACAAAGCTTTATCATGTTGTAGAAGATGTATCTGTAATGTATGGTCCTGGAAAAAAATTTGATGTTATGAATAAGCTAGCCAAAGGACATACGGTTAGAATAACAGGCCATAGTGTAGATAAAAAATGGTATAGAGTTATGCTTGATAATGCAGATATGGGTTTTTTGCAATCGCAAGAAATCAGGCAAGGTAAGGGCAACGAAATCCCTACCTTTAGTCAAATCATTGAGCAAAAATAACTTTAATCCTAAATCTTAAACTGTTCGATTGATTTTGCTAATCCTGTGGCATCATCAATGTCAACAACAATTCCCCAAAGTGTGCCACCGCTACGACAAGCCTCTAGTCTGTTGCCATTATATTTTTGGCAGAGCCTATCTATTGGAGATTGCTTGTCAAATCCCAAAACAGAATCATAATTGCCGCACATTCCAACATCGGTAATATATGCTGTTCCACCAGTCAACACATGGGCATCGCTTGTAGGTATGTGGGTGTGCGTTCCTGCCACAACAGATACTTTGCCGTCAAGATAATGTCCTAATGAAAGTTTTTCTGATGTGGATTCTGCATGAATATCAACAAAAATTGCATCAATGTTTTTGCCTAAAGTATAGAACTTTAGTAACTCATCAATAACAAGAGCAGGGTTGTCTAGGGGATCCATAAATAATCTGCCTAAAACTTGTGTTACTAGTAGTTTTTTGCCCTTAGGTGTCTCAAAAATAATTGCGCCTTTCCCAGGTGAGTTTTTGGGATAATTTAATGGGCGAATAATTTGGTTGCTCTCATCTAAAAAGCTAATAATATCTCTTTGTTGCCATACATGGTTGCCTGTTGTAAGCACATCACAACCACTTTCCAAAAACTCACGAGCAATACCTCTGGTAACCCCAAATCCGTGTGCAGCGTTTTCAACATTAACGATTATAACATCTGCCTTAAATTTTTCTCTCATTGTTTTTAGGTTGCTAAGCACAATATCTCTTCCAGCTCTGCCGACAACATCGCCACAATAAACAATCTTCAATATCTATTCCTTTTAGTAACAAAAAAAAGCCTCATATATAGGAGGCAAAATAACAAAATAAAAGGAGAACCATTTAGCCGTATGTAACAAACTTTCCTCGAACCGCACCTAATAAAGTGGGTGCCATATATTCAGACCACGATCTGAGCAGAGACAGCTCCCTATAAAAAACGTTGGCTCGGAAGATATGCGGTTTACGCACTAAACAGTCCCCTCCTTATATTGGTATATTACATTGATTTTATTTCATTTGCAACAGATTTTATCTCGTTATTCAAAGTTTTTAGCTTGTTAGAGATAATATTGTCTAATTCTTCAAATTTTTGGACTAACTCATTGTTATTTTGGTTATTTTGGCTATTTGAGTTTTTTATTTCATACAGATCATCTGCAATTAGGATTCCAATCATAATTAGGAGCATATTTTCGTTTATTTGCCCACTAATATTTTTTAGAATCTGTGCTTTTTCTTCCAATAGATTTGCAAGTTTTAGGATTTTTGCCTCTTGTCCATCTTCGCAAGCAATTGGGTATTCTCTAGAGTTTATGGTAATAGTAATTTGTGCCATTTATTTTTGTGCCTCATCAAGTTTTTTTATTATTTTATCAATTTTTTCAATAGATTTGTGAGCGGTTTCTTTTAGACCTGAGATTTTTTGTTTTTGCGAGTCTTTTGCTTGTTTTAGCTCTGTAATTGCTAGCTCCATATCATTAAGAGCCGACAGGGTTTTTGCAAAATTATCAAATTTTTGAGTCATAATAAATTTTTCTTTCTTTTCAAATATATTTGCGTATAATTGCTCATAATAATTGTTATTAACCATTTTTACAAGTAGCAAAGAGAGATTATGCCTAAGTTTATTATAAAAATTTTAGATACAGCAGAAGATAATTTAATAAAAAATGATGATATTGATTGTTTTTTGCTCTCATCAAATCTAGCAAAAGAAGATGTTTTTTTGTTAGTTGAGGCGATTAGGGCTGAGGATAAGTTAGTCTTGATAGAAGGGGCAAACGCCATTGAGCTTTGTCAAGAAGCTAAGGCAGACGGGATTGTTGCAGACTTGAGTGATGCAAAGCAAATAAAAAAAGAAATAAATGCCATAAAATCTAAGCTAGGAGATTTGATTTTGGGCGTTGTTTGTAGACCTCGCAGACACGAGGCAATGGTTGTTAGTGAGAATGAGCCAGATTTTATTGTTTTTAGGACTTGGGAGCAAGGGCAGGCAAATATTTTGGCGTTGACTAAGTGGTATTCTGAATTGTTTTTTATGCAACAAGCTTTAATGATAGAAGAAGACGGAGTGGATTATCGTGATTATGCAAGTGATATGGTTATTGTCTCGCCACAACAATATAAGATTTTAGTTGCTTAAAAACAAATATTGAGATATTTAAGAAATAAAATTTATAAGTAAGGAGCAAATAATGAAGCAAAATGCGGTATCAATTAGAGTTGGTTGGGTTATTGAATACAAAGGCAAGCCATGGACAATAATTAAGGCAAATCACGTAAAACCAGGCAAAGGCGGTGCTTTTGTGCAAGTTGAAATGAAGTCTGTTGAAGAAGGCACAAAAACAAATGAGCGTTTTAGATCTGAAGATAGTGTAGAAAAAATGATGGTCGAAGAAAAAGATTGCCAATTTTTGTTTGAAGATTCTATGGGTTTGACTTTTATGGATTCGGAAACATTTGAGCAATTTGTTATGCCAACCGATATTTTGGGGGATACACGCCCATTTATGGTTGATGGAATGACAGTTTATGTAAAATTTATTAATGATAACCCAGTTGGTGTTGAGTTGCCACAAAACGTTGTTTGTGAAGTTGTAGAAACTGAGCCTGTTGTAAAAGGGCAGACTGCCGCTTCTTCAAACAAGCCAGCAATTTTAGACAATGGTGTTAGGGTTATGGTTCCTCCATTTATCAAAGCTGGAGAAAAAATTGTTGTTGGCACAGCAGAAGCAAACTATGTAGAAAGAGCAAAATAATGTCATATTTATCACCATTATTAACCCAAATAGTTAATTTAGTTCGCAAGTCTACACATAGTCTAGACAGAGATTTTAATGAGATAGAAAAATTGCAATCATCTGTTTGTAACTACCAAGCATTTGCCAGCAAGTCTCATGACAAGGTTTTGAGTGTGCTCAAAGATGAGCTTTCTAGAATTAAGCCAGATGCAGCAATTATAACCGATTCTAAACTAATTACCAAAAGTCCTTGCTTTTTGATTAATCCAATAGACGGACTAATCAATTATGTTAGAGGTATTCCACAATTTGCAACAACAGTTGCTTATATAGAAAATGGCGATGTAAAGAATTGTGTTGTATATAATCGAGCAAGTGATGATTTGTATTTTGCCGAAAAAGGTCATGGAGCTTTTAAAGAAGGTTTTAGAAACCACGAGCGTTTGAGGGTTTCACAAGTAAAAGACGCACCTCAGTCTATGGTTTCTGCTCAAATTGGCTATGATTATGGCACAACAGATTATGATAGTGCTGTATCAAGAGTTTTTAATGCTCCTAATGTTAGAATGCATGGGTGTGGCTCTTTGAGCTTGGCCTATGTGGCTTCTGGCAAATATGATGTTAACTTAAGCTTAGGCAGTGTTAGTGCTTCTAGTATTGCAGGCTTGTTGCTAGTAAAAGAAGCTGGTGGATATGTTTATGACTTTGGGGCAAAAAGTGTTGTTCCGCAAAAACTCGATCAAGTGCTAGCTTGCAAGAATGTTGCAGCAAGTAATAATGCAATTGGTGCTTTTGTGGCAAAATTGGCAAAATAATAAAGGGGCAAGCAATGTTTAGAAGTTTGATTTTGTTATTAGGACTACTGGTTGCAAACAATGCTTATGCAAATCAAGCCTATGTTCCAAGCGAAGAAACTTTAGAGTTTTTGTCTTCTAATCCTAGGGCAACAAAAGGCTTGCCTTTTCCGCCTGTTCTTAAGCAAGAGCCAAAAGTAAAAGTTGCGTTAGAGGCTAAAGAAGTTATTGAGCCAAAACTTGAGCCCAAGCCAATAATAGTTGCCAAGCCTCAGCCAAAACCTGAGTCGGAGCCAATAATAGTTGCCAAGCCTCAGCCAAAACCTGAGTCGGAGCCAATAATAGTTGCCAAGCCTCAGCCAAAACTTGAGCCAAAGCCAATAATGGTTGCCAAGCCTCAACCAAAACTTGAGCCAAAGATTGAGCCAAAGCCTGCTAAGGTAGCAAAGCCTCAGCCAGATACATTAGTAGTTTTTGGAGCAAATTCAGCAGAATTGTCAGAGAATAATAAGTTGCAATTGTCAAATCTTGCTAAAACATTTAAAAATACGTTTAAGCACAAAATAATGATATATACCTATAATCTTGAAGAAGCTGGCAGTAGTTTTATGCGTAGACGCTTGAGT
This sequence comes from uncultured Azospirillaceae bacterium, assembly GCA_964370705.1. Lineage (GTDB taxonomy): Bacteria > Pseudomonadota > Alphaproteobacteria > RF32 > CAG-239 > JAFUYI01. The sequence goes on along the minus strand of CAYJKS010000028.1, from coordinate 2,489 downwards.
TTTAATCGCTCAACTGCTATTAGAAGCTTTTTGTTAAGTCTTGGTTATAAGAATATTGGCATCAAGATTATAAATACTACCAATGCAAAAATGAAAAATGTTGTTGAGGTAAAAGAAATAACTAACTAAAAAATATAAAAAATGCTTGCTTTATTAAATTGCTTAATGTATAAGAGGCATAATTAATAGATTCTATGGAGAAAAAAGATGAAAAAAGGTATTCACCCAGATTACCACGAAATTACATATGTAATGAGTGATGGTAGCGTAGCTACTACAAGATCTACTTGGGGCAAAGCTGGCGACAAAATGACTTTGGAAATTGATCCAAAATCTCACCCAGCATGGACAGGCGTTTATCGTTTTGTTGACACAGGTGGTCAATTGTCAAAATTCAAAAACAAATTTGGTGCTTTTGGTATTAAAAACCCAGATGAAGTTTAAGAGTTTAAGATTATATTAAATAATTTTAATTAACCTGCATCTATAAAGTGCAGGTTTTTTATAAAGAATAAAGAATAAGAGGAAGGGATAAGATAATGACAGCTCCGTTAATGCCTAAGGCAACAGCCGTGTGGTTGGTAGAAAACACAACATTAACATTCAAACAAATTGGTGATTTTTGTGAATTGCATGAGTTAGAGATTCAGGCAATAGCTGACGGCGATATTGCTTTTAATATTATGGGTATGAATCCAATTTCTTCTAACCAACTAACACAAGAAGAGATTTCTCGTTGTGAGAATGATAAATATGCTTCATTAGTTGCGGTTGAACAAGAGCGTAACGTTAAGCAACGCAATGTAAAGAGCAAAAAAGTTCTTTCTCCATCTCAACGTGGTGATAAACCTGCTGCAATTTTGTGGGTTTTGCGTAACTATCCAGATATTATAGATTCTCAAATCTGCAAATTATTGCGAACAACAAAGCCTACAATTGTGTCTATAAAAGAAGGCACATATAAAGACATGGCATCTTTGCGTCCCAAAAATCCATTGGTAATTGGCTTGTGTAAAGAAGCTGATATAGAAAATGCTATCCAGATTTCTAAAAAATGGACAGCTCAGCAAGAAGCAAAAGCAAAAAAGCCAGCCAAAAAAAAGGCAAAAGCAAAAAAAACAGTAGTTAAAAAAGCAAAAAAAGATAACTAAAAAAACTTTGCCAATATAACTTCAAAAAGCTCTTGCCCTGCAAGAGCTTTTTGGTTAAAAATCCCTTGAAAAATATTCTTTAAGATATATACTCAAAAACAGTTTAAAAATTAGGAAAATAATAAAAATGTCTAATATAAAAGTAAGATTCGCGCCTTCTCCAACTGGATATATGCATATAGGTAACGCAAGAACAGCTTTGTTTAATTGGTTGCTAGCAAAAAAGCTTGGTGGAAGCTTTATGCTTAGAATTGATGATACCGATAAAGAACGCTCAAAAAAACAATATGAAGACGCTTTGCGTAGCAACTTGCAATGGCTAGGACTGCAATGGCAAGAAGAGGCTCGCCAATCTAATCGTTTTGACAGATACGAAGAGATAACCAAAGATTTAATATCAAAGGGCAGAATTTATGCTTGTTATGAAACCGCCGAAGAGCTAGAGTTTATGCGCAAAAGGCTAATGGCAAAAGGCAAGCCTCCAATTTATGACAGAGCATCATTAAAGTTAACTAATGAGCAAATAAAAGCCTATGAAGAAGAAGGCAGAAAACCTCATTACAGATTTTTATTAATAGACACAGATATTGTTTGGCAAGATATGGTTCGTGGTGAATGTCGCTATGTTGCTAGTAATTTAAGCGACCCAATCATCATAAGAGAAGACGGGAGTTATTTGTATCATTTGCCTTCGGTTATAGATGATGTTGATTTTGGTATTACTCATATTGTAAGAGGCGAGGATCATGTTACTAATACCGCATCGCAAGTGCAGATGTTTGAGGCAATTGGTGGAACTGTTCCAAGTATGGCTCATTTGCCATTACTAACAGGCAAAGAAGGCAAGCTCTCAAAACGTTTGGGTAGCTTGGGCGTTAGTGAGTTGCAAGAAATGGGTGTTGAAGCAATGTCAATATCTTCTTACCTAGCAAAAATTGGCACATCTGATGCGATTGAGCCTTTTTATAATCTTGATAATTTGGCCGATTCGTTAGACTTTAGCAAAATTGGTCGTTCACAACCAAAATTCTCAATAGAAGACTTAGAATTATTTAATAAAAAACTTATTCATAATATGCCATATAGTGTTGTTTGTGACAAAGTTGAGGTGGAGGAGTCTTTTTGGGAGGCTATTAAGGGTAATTTGAACAGTTTGCAAGACGTTGCCATGTGGCAAGAGATAGCACAAGAAAAAGTAACCCCTAGCATCAAAGATAAAGAGTTAACAGATTTGGCGGCATCATTGTTGCCACCAGAGCCTTGGAGTGAAGAAACTTTTTCTAAATGGGTTGCTGAGATAAAAACAAAAACTGACCGCAAAGGAAAAGATTTGTTTTA
>CAYJKS010000027.1:0-9995 GCA_964370705.1 uncultured Azospirillaceae bacterium | reverse complement strand
GGCAATGTCTAGTTTTTTAGCTAAAAATAATGCTACTTATATTGCAAATTTTACTATTTATTCACTATCTTTATTTATAATCAAAATATATAACCAAATAATATAAAAAGGCTCTAAGATGAAAAAAATTTTGATTACTCTACTAAGCATAATACTAACTACCAACTCTGCTCTAGCAAGCAACAACTTAGAAACCAAACAAAATAACATTCCAAGAATGGCATCTTTGCGTTCTAACCTTGCAAATGCACGTTCTGGACCTGGAGCAAAATATCCAATAGAGTGGGTATATAAGCAAAAAAACGCACCAATCGAAATTATTGGAGAATTTGACTTATGGCGAAAAATAAAAGATTGGGAAGGCTCACAAAGTTGGATACATACCGCCATACTCTCTAACGCACGCTGGATAAAAATGACCAAACTTGGCACAAGCAACATCTATGCCAAGCCACAAAAAAGTGCAAAACTTGTTGCAAAAGTAGAAGACGGTGTAATCGGCAAAATTATCGAATGCCCTAAAGCAAGTGACTTTTGCCTAATCGAGTTTGAAGACATCAAGGGGTGGGTAAACAAAAACAACTTTTTTGGCGTATATGAAGATGAAGTTATAGAAAAATAACTGTAATAAAATCTTAAACTTTTTAATATATAAATTTTAATCATAATAACCAAGCTAAAAGGATAAAAAAATGGCAACAGTAAGAGGACTAAATTTTTCTGACTTATATATTACTCCAGAAAAAGAATGCTTTATTCATGACAACAGAACAAGTGACGGCTTGATGATGTGCAGCTTTGATGATTTTGAAGCATTTTATCAAGAATTAGAAGAATGCTTTGACGGAAACAATCCAAGTTATTCTGTTTTGTATGATGGCATTTTTTATCGTGTAGAAAGAACCATGAGTCTCTACGGCGTCCAATTTTGTTTAAGAAAAATGCCGATGGAAGTTCCATCTTTTAGCACACTAGGCTTTCGCCAAGACCTCAAACAATATCTGCTTTCTTTGAGTGACAAAGCAGGACTTGTCTTGTGGTCAGGCCCAACTGGTGCTGGTAAAACAACCTCAATCTCATCTTTGCTAAAAGAATATCTTGTGCAAGAAGGTGGGTTTGCCTACACAATTGAAGATCCATCAGAGCACCCTTTAGATGGCACATACAATGCTATGAACGGCAGCTTAGGTCTATGCAAACAAACTCAGCCTGCAAATGGTGATTGGGGTGGAGGACTAAAATCTGCTTTGCGTTCTAAGCCTCGTTTTATTTTGGTGGGTGAGATAAGAACGCCAGATACTGCAAGTGAGGTACTAAGAGCTTGTACATCGGGCCACTTAGTGCTATCTACCATCCACGCCAACAACATCACAGACGCCCTAAACTCTATTGTAAAATATGCATCTTCTTCAGGCATGACCGAAGAACTAGCTTATGACCTTTTATCTCGTGGCGTTCTTGGTGTGTTGCACCAATCATTGCACGGCATCCAACACAAAGTGCCTCAAACAACATTTTTGTTTGCGAACCCAGACACAACTGTGGGTGATCAGGTTAGATCTATTATAAAAACAGGAAAACTAAATCTAGCTACTGCTATTGAAGCACAAGAAAGCAGAATGTCTAATGGCAGAGAGCTATTTAATTACTACAGCAAAGACAAATAAGGACAAAAAATGAAAAGAGCGTCTATTTTAATACTAATAGCCTTGTTATCTACTAGCTTTTTATCCTCTTGTGGCAAAGTGTCTAAACCTTCTGCAATCGAAGGAAGCGGATACCCTCATTCATATCCAAGACAATAATTTAGGAAAAATAAATGGTTGATGATAATGACTTTTTTGATGAGATGATTCCTTATGTGGAGTTTGCCGACAATGCTAATGAGCGAACTCCTTGCGTTTTGGTCTTAGATTGTTCTGGCTCTATGCGAGGAGAACCCATAAAGCAACTAAATATTGGGCTTAAAGCATTAGAAAAAGAGCTAAAAGAAGACATTGACGCAAGCTCAAGAGTGCAAATCTTAATCATAAAAGCCTATGGCAAAGACGAGACAGAAGTCTCTGCCGACTGGATAGACGCAATGAATTTTAGTGCTCCAGAAATGCAAGCAAGTGGACTTACGCCCATAGGCAAAGCAATGGAGTTGGCCTTACTAAAAATAGAAGAGCAAAAATGTCTATATGACAGTTGTGGCATTACCTCAAAACGTCCATGGATTTTTTTGATAAGTGACGGAGAACCGACTGATTATGAGTGGGAATCTGTTGCCAAGCAGTGCCAAAAAGCTCAACACGACAAAAAAGTTGTTATTCACGCTGTTGGCACACAAGAAGCTAACCTCACAAAATTAGCAAAGTTTTCGCTAAATTCTCCCAAAAGATTATCTGGGCTAAAGTTTACTGAATTTTTCTTGTGGCTAAGTCGTAGTGTTTCTTGTGTATCAAAATCAGCTCCCAATTTAACCGACTTATTTGATGATACAGGTAATTGGAATGAAGACAACAAAGAGCAATATTAAGGCATTATCTGCCTGCGTTACAGGTCCCATGCACAAATCACAAGGCAAACCTTGTCAAGATTATTGCAGATACTCTACCAACAAACAAAATTTTGTTGCCATAATCTCAGACGGTGCTGGCAGTGCCAAATATGGACGCATTGGAGCAAAAATTGTCTGCGATACTCTAATTGACTTGCTTGCAAACGCTCCCTACAAAGAAATAAAATCAGCAATCATAAATGCGATTAATCAGGCAAGAAAAAAACTTTATTTTCATCGCCTAAACTCAAAAAATAATCCCAAAGGCATAATGTCTTTTTCTGCAACCATTGTTGGGGTTGTATATTATCAAAACAAAGGAATATTTTTTCATATTGGAGATGGTGCTGGCATTGCTTTTTTGGACAGTAATTTTAATAATTATATTGCATCTAAGCCACAGAATGGAGCTTTTTCTTGCGAGACATATTTTTATACAATGAATGATTGGCAAAATTATTTACGTTTTTGTAGTTTTGAAAAAGCTCATACGATTATGCTAATGAGCGACGGCTTAACCAACTTTGCTTTTTCTGCCAATTTTGATAATATAGAAAAAAACTTTATTATCCCTATTGATAATTTTTTGAGCAAAGAAAAACTAAAAAGCAAGGCAAAACGTGCTTTGCAAAACACACTAAATACATCTCAAGCAAAAAAACTAAACTCCGATGACAAAACTTTTTTATGGGCAAAAATCAAATGACAAATGAGCAAGTAACATATAGTGCTATTTATGCAAACGGCTCTTTTGAAAAAATAACTTTGCAAAACCTCATAAACAAAGGCGGAGCAGCTGGAAAAATATTTGAAGTAAAAGAGCACCAAAATCTGGTTGCAAAAATATTTCATAAAATTAGCAATAGCAAAAATAATCGTGAAAAATTGCAAGCAATGCTCCTAAATCGACCAAATTTTTCTCCTGCAATGAAAAACGGCAAAGAGTATATTGACAAGCAAGATAACTATATTCAAATTGCTTGGCCAGAGGCATTGCTAGAAAATGAACAAGGATACTGTGTTGGCTATTTGATGCCAATAATAAACATGGACAAGTCTGCTTCCTTAGATCATTTTATGCAAAAAGCTATAAGACAAAAACTAAAATTATCAGAAAAATATGACCATAGACTAAGAGTTGCATATAACCTAAGTGCAATGGTTGCAGCCTTGCACCAAAAGGGGCACTATATTGTTGACCTCAAGCCTTCTAATGTTTTTATATATAAAGAAAGCATGTTAGTTTCTATGCTAGATTGTGATGGGTTTTCTATTTTGGGCAAGCACAATAGATACCCTGCTGAGTTTGTGAGCGAAGAATATATATATCCTGAAGGTATGACTCTAAGTTGTGCAGAAATGGGAGAAGAACAAGACAAATTTGCACTTGCGGTTATTATCTTCAAGCTCCTAAACAATGGTATCCACCCATATAGCGGAACCCCAAGAAAAGCCAATAGCTCTAATCTAACAATCCAAGAAAGAATAACTAATTTTCATTACGCTTATGGCGAGTGGGCAGATTTTTATCAATCGCCACACCCATATAGTCAGCATCATTATTTTGATAAAAAAACACTTGCAATGTTTGATAGAGCTTTTGTAAAAGGGCTAAAACGCCCAACTGCCAACGAATGGCACCAACATTTGCGTTATCTATTACAAAATCTTCGCCAATGCAAAAAAAACCACAATCATAGCTATTTTACCTCAAAAGGGTGCGGACAATGTTTTGCCGAAGAAAAAGTTTTATCCACACTATCTAGCGTCAAAAGTCAATTATCTGCCCCGCGTGTTATAAGAGGGGTTGAGCTAGATAGTATTTCTATTGAACAAATAGAAAAAGAAAAAGAAACAAAGCTCAAAAAAAACAAAAAAAATAACTACATAACCCTTGCAGCCAGCTCTGCATATGTTGCTTTCTGGTCATTTTTTTACAAAGCAACTTCTCCACTTTCTAAAATTTTGCATGATATGGGTATTGGCTTACAAGCAATATTAATCATCTTTATTATGCTTGGCATAAATAAATCTCTCAAAAAACTCTCAAAAAGACTGCCATTTTTTGGCAATGACATCTTTGCAACTATCTTGCAAGTATATGCTTTGATTTGCATGATTATATCTTTATTTGCTAACAATAATATCTCTCAAGAAATTATACTCTTAGCAAAATAAATATTTTACTTAAAATCTTTTTTATGATATAAGTCTTTGCAATTAAACTATTTAGAAAGGTTTTTGACTTGAAAAATTTAAATCCGATAATGCTCTCGGGCAAAGAAGTTCTTCCGCTAATTGAAGGTGGCAAAGGCATAAACGCCTCTGATGGCCGCAGCTGCGGAGCTTGGGCTCATGAGAATTGTGTAGGAACATTTTCTGGCGTTAGTCCAGATTTTTATGACAGTAACGGGAATGTTATTTCTAACATTTTTTCTAAAAAAACTCGCGTAGACAGACATGCTGAGCTTATTGAGCAAGCAATCAAAGGTGGTGTTGCGCAAGCCCAAATCGCTCACGAAGTTTCTGCCGGAAACGGTAGAATCCACATGAATATGTTGTGGGAACTAGCCGATTCTCAAAAGATTATTGAAAATGTTTTAGAAAGAACTAAAGGCATAATCCATGGAATTACTTGTGGTGCTGGTATGCCTTTTCAACTTGGTGAGCTAGCCTCAAAATTTGGTGTTTATTATTACCCGATTGTATCTTCTGCAAGAGCTTTTCAAATTTTGTGGAAAAGAGGTTTTCGCAATTTTCAAGAGTTTTTGGGCGGCGTTGTTTATGAAGATCCATGGCTTGCTGGTGGTCACAATGGCTTATCTAATGCCGAAGATCCTCAAGTTCCAGAAACCCCATATCAAAGACTTGTAACCTTGCGTCAATCTATGACAGCTTGCGGACTAAAAGACACACCAATTATTTTGGCAGGTGGTATTTGGTCACTAAATGATTGGGAAGATTATATTGGCAATCCAGAAATTGGCAACATAGCTTTTCAATTTGGCACACGCCCAATGATAACCAAAGAAAGCCCAATTAGCGATGCTTGGCAAAAAGTTATGCTTCAGGTTAAAAAAGGCGATGTTATTTTGCAAAAATTTAGTCCAACAGGCTTTTTCTCTTCTGCAATAAAAAATACTTTTTTAGAAAAATTGCTCAAGCGTAAAGAAGGCGAAGTTGAGTTTAGAACGGTTGCTGATGATGAGTTTTCTCATAGCTTAAAAGTTAGCAACTTTAAGACTGTATTTGTTAGACCTGCTGATGAACCAAAAATAAATTCTCAAATTAACCAAGGTTTAACAGAGATAAAAGAAACTCCAGATTCGACTGTTGTTTTTATGACTCCAGAAGATTGGGCAGAGATGAAAGAAGACAGAAAAAACTGTGTTGGTTGCTTGTCACAATGCCAATTTTCTACTTGGTCAACATATAGCCCAAGCAAATCTACTGGAAGAGTTCCGGATCCAAGAACATACTGCATTCACAAGACTTTAGACAAAGTTGGGCATGGTGGCAGTGTTAAAGATCACTTATTATTTGCTGGTCACCAAGTATATAGATTTGCTTCAGATCCCCTATACCGCAATGGTTGCATTCCATCGGTAAAAGAACTGATAGAAAAAATCAAAATCGGCGAATAAAATTTTTTATTTTCATAGACCCTCAGCCCATTAGGTTGAGGGTTTATTTGTGTCTTCATACCACCTTATCTGTCACTCACGTGCGATTCTTCTGTAACTCTCGTGCCTCTCTTTCTGTCACTCCCGTGCTTGACTTGGTAGTCCATATCCAAGCACGCCCCATGCCAATAAATAGATTTAGCCAGACAATAACAAAAGAAAGAAGTAACAAAAAAATAGCCCTTGCTTTTTTGTCAAAATTTGACTATAATTATCTTGTTATATATATAATTGTTAATTATTAATCTTAAAATATTAGAAGATGAAAAAAATTGAAAACCTATTAGGAATTGTTATTGCGGTTATCGTAGTTATTGGCTTAATTTTGCTTATACCAAAGCAAAACGGGTCCAAAACTCAAAATGCTGGTGGCGGAATCAGCCTAAAAGGCGATAGTAAAACCACAATAACTGGATCATTGGAGGCAAGCACAGGAACTAACCATTCAATGGCTCAAGCTATTATGTTTGCAGACTATCATAAAAATTATAATAATTTTTACATAGGCTCAACATTTTTAGGAGGAGTTGCAAGTGATTTTGGTGTTTGCACCATCGATTTATACTCTTATGCAGGAATAGACATCAAAAACTTTTCTGTAGAATACAGAGTAGGAAACTTTGGTAGAAATGGTTTAAAAACTAGCTTCTTAGATCCAGACTTTGCCAACTTTACTCCAAAAGAAAAGAACTCAGCTAGCAACGCTATGCAGCTTAGCTCAACCTTCAAGCAAACTAACACTAGTTTGTCAATTGGACACCAAGGAGTAACAAATTTTTATACCTTTAGTGACGGATGCTACTATATAGCAATGTCACAAAAGCTAGGCAATTTATCGCTTAGCGGAGGTGTGGACTTTTGGCAAAATGGCACTCAGACTGGTTATGCAGCAGCACAATGGGCAGACAAAAATAATGTCGCAACCATAACTGCAAACTCTATTGGTCACAAGACCAACGAGGGCTATATGGCATCTTTTACTCGCAAAAACATTGCGATAAAAAAAGAGCTATTTAGCGTAACTGGGGTACTCTACTCCTTTTCTAGCCTTTTTGAGCAAGGTGGTCACCTTGCAATGGGTTGGCACAAAGGAGCATTCCAGACTTTTGCTCAATTGGGCATAAAGACTGGAGCAACGGCTACTCCTTATATGGGAGTGAGCACCAGATTTGTTTTTTAATTTTTAAAACTTAAAATTATGGAATTAAACATTTTCATTAGCTTCTTTGGCAGTATTCTTGCTTTTTATTGCCTAATAAGCAAAAAAAGTGTTTTAATTGCCATAATTATTTCTATTGTTGTTGGGGTTGTTAGTTTTATGGCACTTAGTCAAAAAAACAACTACACAACTCAATCCTTGCCTCTTAGTGAAGAAGAGCTCCAAGTTGTAAGAGCTGGAGGTTCTTCTCTCGACAAGGCAAGACTAGTTTTTGATTTTACAAAAACTGAAACAATAGAAACTCCAAAAGCTCCTATTGAGCCGCTTGATAAGATTGCAATCATGCTTTTGTTTGTTGCATTTCTTGTCATAGCCACAATAGGTGCAATGTGGGCAGATGCAGACGACGTTAAGCCACTTAAAACTAAGTGCCTTATGCTAGTTTCTTCAGTCGTGCTATATTTTTTGTCACGATACGCTGGGCTAGAGGTCCCGATGTTTTTTGCCTTCATAAAAAAAGGAGAAGTTGCGTCATCATCATTAATAAAAAAGAGTTCTAGTCACTATGACTAGGGCTCTTTTTTTATACAAAGACCTTGACACAACTTGCAAAAATGATAATCTTTCTCAATAAATATTGGAGATTACAAATTGACTAGCTTTGAAAATAACTTTAGAAAAAACTCAATTGCAATTACAAGTGCCAGACTTGCAATCTTTAAGGTTATGGAAGATAGCAAAGAACACTTAACCATATCGCAAATACTCACAAAAGCAAAAGAAATAGACAGCAAAATTGGATTAGCAACAGTCTATAGAACCCTAAATATTTTGCAACAGCTAAACTTAGTAGAAAAATCAGAATTTCAGAATTTTGAGCCTGTTTTTGAAAAAATAGATTCAAACAACCATCACCACCATCTTGTTGACATAAATACTGCAGAAATAAAAGAATTTAATTCTATTGAGTTAGACAATCTACTAAAACAAATAGCAAAAGATAATGGCTATGAAATGCTAGGTCACAAAATAGAAATTTATGGCAAAAAAATAATGCCAAAAACTTGATATAATCATTGTTTTTGGCATTATTTGTAAGGGTTTAATTAAATTCCTTAAAAAACTTTTTAGCAGATTTCCATGCTCGATTAGTATAAACTTGCAACTCTTGGCTAAGCTCTTCAAAACTAAAGTCCATAACCATCATTTCTAGCAAAATCTCATCATCGATTTTTTCTGTTAAAACATTAATTGGAATAAAATTCCCATAAACCGTCTTCTTTTTAATAGCAAATACAGCTGTATTATCATCAACAGCAGCTTGCAACACAAATTGGTTTCTTTCAACTTGCTTTTTTTCTAGAACGTAAGTAATCATAATAATATAGGGTTAAATTAATAATATAAAAAAACTTTATTTAAGAGCATTTATTACTTTTGGTATCCAACTTTTCAAATATTCGTCAGCTTCTCCGTCTGCCTTTTCCAATTCCAAAAATCTTTGACCACCAAGCACACTAAATTTATTATCAAAATCTATTGCAGCTTTACAAAAATTTTCATAGTAGCTTTCTCCTAAGCCAAATACACAATATTTAACACCAGACAAATCCATATCTGAGCTCATAAAATCTTCATAAAACTCTTGTGCAGGCATTGGAGGCTCGCCATCACCCCATGTGCTTGTAACAACAATAACATTTTTGCTCTCTGCTATTTTATATATGTCAATATCTGCCATATTCTCAACATTTACTTTATGCCCTGCTGAGCTTAACTCTTGCCCTATATTACCCGCAGCATCTTCTGAGTTGCCTGTAACCGTTGCATAGAAAATATTAATATCCATTTTATCTCCATTTGTTAATATTCATTATTTGAGAATGATAATCCTTCTCAAATAAAAGTCAATAGTTTTTTCTTGCCAAGCACTTGCGTATTGTTTATAAACACTCTAAATATATGATAAATAAAAACTTTTGAGAGAAAAAATGAGCAAACAAGACTACTATCAGACACTAGGTGTGAACAAAGACGCATCTTCTGAAGAACTAAAAAAATCTTATCGCAAACTAGCTATGCAATATCATCCTGACAAAAACCCCGATAATGCAGAAGCCGAAGGCAAGTTTAAGGAAATCAATGAGGCTTATGAGGTCTTAAAAGACAATCAAAAACGTGCTGCTTATGACCAATATGGGCACGCTGCTTTTGAGCAAGGCGGCGGAGCTGGCAATCCTTTTGATTTTAATTTTGGTGGAGGCTTTGCCGATATTTTTTCTGAAGTTTTTTCTGATTTTATGGGCGGGGGAAGAGGCTCATCGACTGCCCGCTATGCACAAAATGGCAAAGACTTGAGGTATGATATTAGCATATCTTTAGAAGAAGCATATCTTGGAGTAGAAAAAGAAATAGCTTATTCAACCACCAAAACTTGCGAAAAATGTAAAGGACATGGAACAAAAGACGCCGCTGAGCCACCAATTTGCAAAAGTTGCAACGGAAGAGGAAGAGTTCATCGTCAACATGGGTTTATGCTTATGGAATCTATTTGTCCCGATTGTCAAGGCTCTGGCAGAAAAATAAAAGACACCTGCAAAGCTTGTAATGG
>CAYJKS010000026.1:0-10270 GCA_964370705.1 uncultured Azospirillaceae bacterium | reverse complement strand
CATGTCAATAAAAAAATCAAAAAAAAACAAAAAAAATATAAAATAATCAATAAATCACTGTTATTACTACATATTTGCACAGCTTAAAAGTTATCAACAGGCAATAATTAAGGGAGACTATTTACAATAGTCACCCTTAACTCTAAACATTCTAAAATTTTCTAATCACTTTGATTCGATTTCGCACTAAATCATCTGTTGAGATATAAACCACATCTCCCTTACTTACACCCAAAACGTCTTTTATGTCACTAGAAAAATATTTTCTGGGATTTTGCCCCAAACCATAAAGCTCGCTAGAAACATAAAAAATCTTATCTTCTATTCCATAGAACTTAAGATAATAATAGATTTTGTAGTGGTGCGATGACACTTGCTTTTTTTGAGCCATAATGTTTTTGACTTCATAGCAACCATTATAACGAACCATAATTTCTTTTATAACGTTTTTATCTTCCCCAAAAGAAAGCCTAGCCTTAACACTATCGCCAGCCCTCAAATAAGAAACATCTGTAGTAGCACCATTCCACGGGACAAGCTCAACTACAAAAACCTTGTCTGGAATTTCTTTAAAAGTGATTTTGTAATAAAATTGAGTTTTTACCACTCTTTTTTTAAAAAACCACTTAGAAGACCAGTCAAAATCGTGATAAACAACGCTTCTAACATCTTGCTCACCCAAATAAAACTTGCTAATTTCGGCAACTGTATAAATCTTTGCTTTATTATCAAAGCAACTAGTAAAAAGACAAAAAGCACCGACGCAAATCATCAAGCAGAAAAAATTAATAATTTTTTTCATAATTTCAAGTTTTTGTTAAACACTATAATTTTGTTAAACACTATAAAATAATATAAAGATATGATTAAAATATCATATCTTTATATTTTAGCAACAAAATCTTTATAATTTTTTATACCTCTTTTTTATTAAACATTTGCCCAATTAAAGCAAACATCATCGGCACAAACAATGTTGCCACAAAAGTAGAGGCCAACATTCCGCCAATCATTCCTGTTCCAATTGCATGACGTGAGCCCGCTCCTGCACCACTGCTAATTGCCAAAGGCAAAACACCAAAAGTAAATGCTAAAGAAGTCATTACAATAGGTCTAAACCTCAATCTTGCTGCCTCAACTGCAGCATCAACATAATTCAAACCTTCTTCAACCTTCATTATTGCAAACTCCACAATCAAAATAGCATTCTTTGCAGCCAACCCAATCAATGTTACTAATCCAACTTGAAAATACAAATCATTATTAATGCCCCTTAAATAGGTTGCGATTAAAGCTCCTAATATTGCAAAAGGCACAGACAGTATCACAACAAATGGTAACGACCATTTTTCATACTGGGCAGATAAAATCAAAAACACCATTATAATACCAAATATAAATGCCTGACTAGATGCGCCAGAAGCTTGCTTTTCTTGATAAGCTGAACCAATCCAAGATAAGTCATAATCATCGCCCAAAACCTCATCAGCAATTTGCTCCATAGCAGAGATTGCTTGGCCAGAGCTATAACCTACTGCGGGGTCTCCCATAATTTTTGCTGCAGGAAAAATATTAAACCTATCTATAATTTCTGGACCAACAACTCTTTGCACTTTTATTAAAGTAGAAAGTGGCACCAATTCGCCAGCTTTTGATTTTACATAAACATAGCGCAAATCATCTGGAGTTCTTCTAAACTTGCTCTCGGATTGAACTGTCACCCTAAAATTACGCCCATAATAAGTAAAGTCATTTACATATAAGCTACCAAAAGTAGATTGCATAACCGAGAATATAGAATCAATAGATACATTTAAGGTTCTTGCTTTTTCTCTATCCAAATCGATCCGATATTGTGGCGTAGAAACCGAAAATGTAGTTTTGACATTTGACAAGGCAGGATTTTTGTTTGCCAAATCAATCAATTCTTGTGTTTTTGCCATAAGTTCTTGAGAGGTTTTTCCTGCTTTGTTTTGCACATATCCCTCAAAGCCTCCAGTCATACTCATACCCATAATTGGCGGCATAGAAAAAGCAAAGCCTATTCCTTCTTGTTGAGAAAGCCCTACACCTGTGTATTTGTTAGCCAAAGAAAAAGCATCTTGCCCTTTTTCTTGCCTTTTAGCCCAATCTTTTAGCACCAAAAACCCTACTGCAGAATAAGAATTTTGGGTAGCAGATAAAATGTCAAAACCATTAATTGTCAAGACATCTTCAAGGTTACTGTCTTTTTTTATAATAGCACTAACATTGTTTGTAAAATCTTCTGTTCTTTTTAATGAGGATGCCCCTGGCATTTTATAAGACATTAGCAATGTTCCTTGATCCTCATTTGGCACCAAACCCGTTGGCACAATCTGAAACAAAAACAAAATCGCCCCACAAACCGCAACAAAACCCAAAACTGCCTGCTTTTGATGATGCAAAAAGTATTTTACGCCCTTAATATAAACATTGGTCAATCCCTCAAACCAGTCATCAAACTTCTTAAACCAAATCATTGGCTCGCCTTTGCGAGGTTTTACTAACAAGGCACATAGTGCTGGCGTTAAGGTCAATGCTACAAGAGCAGAAATCAAAACAGATATTGCAATTGTTACTGCAAACTGCTTATACATAACACCAGTCATACCACCCAGAAAAGCAATAGGCAAAAACACCGAAGACAAAACCAAAGCAACAGCAACCACAGGGCCAGAAACTTCCATCATTGACTTAATAGCAGCTTCTTTTGCTGACATCTTTTCTTTTTCCATAAGCCTTTCTACGTTTTCTAAAACAATAATAGCATCATCAACCACAATACCAATTGCCAAAATTAAGCCAAATAGTGTAAGTAAATTAATAGAAAAACCTAACAAATACATTCCTGCAAAAGTCCCAATAATAGATACAGGAACCGCCAAAATAGGAATCAAAGTAGCACGCATATTTTGCAAAAACAAATATACTACCAAAATCACCAAAATAACTGCTTCAAAAAATGTATGTATAACTTCTTCAATAGAAACCTCAACAAATATTGTTGTGTCATACGGAACAGCATAGCTCAAACCATCTGGAAAATTTTTGGACAATCTTTGAAGTGTTTGATTAACATTTTTTGCAGTTTCTATCGCGTTTGCACCACTTTGCAAATATATTGCAAAAGCAACAGCCTCTTGACCATTTAGTTGCGAAGTTACACTATAGTCTTGAGCACCTAATTCAATTCTTGCCACATCTTTTAGGTGCAACACGCCGCCGTCTTCATCACTTCTTAGAATAATATTGCCAAATTCTTTTTCGTCAACAAGTCTACCCTTGGTGTTTACTGAGTATGTATAAGCCAAATATTCTTCTTGAGGTTCTTGACCAAATTGCCCTGCAGCAAACTGAGAGTTTTGTTCTTGAATGGCGGCAATAACATCTTGCGAAGTCAAGTTATAATCAGCTAGCCTATCTGGAGAAAGCCATATTCTCATAGAATAATCTTGGCTAGCAAATAATGAGGCACTGCCAACGCCTTTTATTCTTTTTATCTCGTCCAATACATTTAATAATGCATAGTTTGAAATAAACACAGAATCGTGCGCCTTATTATTTGACGTCATAGTTACAACTTGCAAAATATTGCTAGATTTTTCTTCAACTCTTACGCCCATTTTTACAACTTCTGGCGGAAGATTAGAAGTGGCTGCTTGCACTTTATTGTTAATATCTATTGTTGCTTGTGCAGGATCGGTTCCGATATCAAAAACAGCACCAATTGTAATCATACCGCTAGAAGTTGCGGTAGAATACATATATATCATATTTTTAACGCCGTTGATTTCTTGCTCAATTGGAGCAGCAACTGTGTCTGCCAAAACCTCTGCTGTTGCACCAGGATACATAGCCGTTATTTGAATTTCTGGAGAAACAATGTTTGGATACTGCTCAATTGGTAAAACCTTTATAGATACTAATCCAGCAATAACAATCAACAAAGATATTACTGTTGCAAAAATTGGTCTTTCGATAAAAAACTTAGAAAACATTTTTGCTTCTCCTATTTATTAACAATATTTGGATTAACTTTCATTGCAGGCTTAACCTTCATCAAACCAGATGTTATAACCACATCACCTTCATTTAGCCCTTCATCAATAATCCATTTGCCATCTTTTGTGGTCAAGCCAATAACCACATTTGCAACTTCTACAATACCTTCATTATTTATCTTATAAACAAAAGCACCTTCTGCACCTTGCATAACTGCTTCTTGCGGCAAGGTTATTGCATTTATTCTTGTAAGACCATTTAGCATCAAGCGCAAAAACTGTCCTGGTATAATTTTGTTATTAGGATTTTCAACCACGGCTCTTGACTTTATTGTTCCTGTACTTTCATCAATATTCGGGTTAATAAAGTTTATATCTCCCAAATGCTCATAGACCACACCGTCGGCAATTTGTAGCTCTGCCTTAATTTCATCTTTGCTCTCAGGGTTAAGTATTAAGCCTTTTTGCACCATAGAAGACAAAGATTGCATCTCATTTTCTGATATAGAAAAGGTTACATAAATTGGATCCAAACAAACAATTTTTGTAAGCAAGCCAGAATCACCAATAATAGAAATTAGGCTACCCTCAGAATGAGTTTCTAGACTAGTTATTCCAGATATTGGGGCTTTTACTGTTGTGTTAAGTTGCGCGGCATCAACTTCTGCCTTTGCCAAATCTACAGATGCTCTAAGCGATTCTAACTCGGATTTGGTTTCATCACGAGATTTTTCGCTTACGATTCTATCTTTATATAACTCTTGAATCCTAACCCATTGAGTTTCTACTGATGACAATTGAGCCTGACTTTGGGCAAGCTTTGCTTTTGCTTTTTGCAATTCTATTTTAAACGGTTCGGGATCAATTTCAAACAAAACATCTCCTTCTTTTACCTCAGCACCTTCTACATAGTTACGCTTTTTTAGGATTCCGCCAACTCTTGCTCTTACTTCAGTTTCTTTTGATCCTTGAGCTCTTGCGGCATATTCAAAAGAAAGAGGAATATCTTGCTCTATTAGTCTCACAGCATCTACTACAGGAGTTTTTTGTTCTTGTTTAACATTCGCATCATTATCTTTACAAGAACAAACTGCTAATACTGCCATACTCATAACTAAAAATTTTTTTATCATTTTATACCCCTTATTGCTTACAAAATCTTTTTTTCTTATTATCAAACTTTACACAATGTTTCAACAACTATTGCATAGAAAAACTTGTTATTTAATAAAAGATAAGATATATTTACTTTATTGATTTTATGGATTTGATGATGAAAAATATATCTTATACGTTTTTTGTAACTTTATTTTGTGCCTCTTGTAGCAATATCTGCCTACAACCAGAAGACAAAAACGCAACTCTTGCCCCCCATACGCAAATCAAAAAAAATATAGACACACCAACAATTAGCACCCCGCCCAAACCGACAAAACTTTATTATATTGTCAAAAACAAATACTATCTTGGTGGGCAACCAAAAAGCTCAACTCATTGGTTAAATAACCAAAAAAATGGTATTGAAACAAAATACTATATCAGCGGAAAAGTCCAAAGCCAAATAATGTATAATCAAGGCAAAGCAATCGACGGTTTTTTATATACGATAGATAGTCAAAAAATTCCCGCAAGCGAAGAATATATAAATAGCCTAAACCTCAACAAATAAAAACCTTGCTTGATAAAAATTTTGCTCTTATGATAACAAAAAAACTAAAACTATAAGGAAGTATAAATGAAACCAGAAATAACTTTACTAAACAATGGTTTAAGAATTGTTAGCCTAAATTATCCTCAATTTGAAACAGTTTCTCTTGGCGCATGGATAAACACAGGCTCTGCATGTGAAACTATTGAACAAAATGGAATTTCTCACTTTTTAGAACACATGGTTTTCAAAGGCACAAAAACACGTTCATCTTTTGATATTTCTGACGAGATAGAAAATGTTGGCGGACAAAGCAACGCCTACACTTCTCGCGAAATGACTGCTTATTATGCAAAAATGCTCAAAGAAGATGCAGAACTTGCACTAGATGTTATCTGCGATATGATAAACAATCCAACTTTTGCCAATGACGAGCTTATAAAAGAGCGTGAAGTTGTTGTGCAAGAAATCAAACAAACATATGATGACCCTAGTGACATTGTTTTTGACTATCTACAAGATAAAGCATTTAGCAATCAAGCAATGGGAAGAGCAATTCTTGGCACAAAAGAATTAGTTAGAAGCTTTGGAGCCAAAGAGCTAAACTCATACATGAAGAGCAATTACGCAGCTAATAACACAACAATTTGTGCCGTTGGCAATATTGAACACGAAAAATTAGTTAAAATGGCAGAAAAAAGAATGCTCAACTACAATCAAAAAACTAATTTTGTGGCAGACAAACAAACATATACTGGCGGATATTTTGCCGAAGGACGCGATGTCGAACAAGCCCAAGTTGCTCTAGCTTTTGAAGGGGTTGGCTACAATAACTCAAATTATCATCACCAAATTTTATTGTCTTCAATTCTAGGCGGTGGCATGTCTTCTCGCTTGTTTAGAGAAATTAGAGAAAATCGCGGACTTGCCTATTCTGTATATAGTTTTCCGTCCTTTTATAGCACTAGTGGATACTTAGGAATTTCTGTAGGCACCGAAAAATCAGAAATAAACAATATGCTTCCAGTTATTGCCGATGAACTCAAAAAACTATCTAACGATTTAGTTTGTGAGCAAGAATTATCAAGAGCCAAAGCTCAAATAAAATCATCTATGCTCATGTCTTTAGAAAGCTCTTCATCTGTATGCGAAAAACTTGCAAGACAAACATTACTATTTAATCGCATTATTCCAATCAACGAAACCGTAGAAAAAATTAACTCTACGAGCCTAGAAGACATAAAAAATATTTCGCAACAAATTTTCTCTTCAAAACCAACCTACTCTCTAGTTGGCAACATTAACGGGCATCTTGAATACAACAAATTATGTGATTTATTAAAATAAACTGGAGCAAAAACATGTCTCGAGCAGAAGATATTTTTCAAAAACTTATTTATTTTGGCGAAGAAGCAATTGATGAATACATCATCAACTCACAAACAGAAGAGCTTTTTTTGGACTTTAAAAGAGCGGACTCATCTGGCAAAAACGGCACATCGCTCCATAGAGATGACAGGCGCAATCTTGCCAAAACAATATCTGGCTTTGGCAATTCTGAAGGCGGTGTAGTCATTTGGGGGGTCGAGTGTTCTCGCAATATAGAGGTTGGCGATGTTGCCCAAGCTAAGATAAAAGTCCAAAATGTATATAGGTTTTTGAGCTGGTTAGAAGGGGCTATATCTGGCTGCACAATTCCAAGTCATAGCAAAGTCAGAAACCACATTATTAGCGTTGATAAAAATGGCGATGGTTTTGTTGCTACATATATTCCCAAAAGTGAGGTTGCACCACTAATGACCACAGTTGGCAACAGCTTTTATATTCGCTCTGGTTCTAGCAACGTCCCTGCACCTTATTCTGTTTTGTCTGGTATGTTTGGCAAAAAACCTCAACCTAACATCGATCTAATTGTTACCGACAAACAGTTTAGTGTTTTAGAAAACAAAGACAATAATTTAATATATCCAGCAAGCACAAGTAACACTCCAGAAAAATACTTGCGCATTAGTTTTTCTATTAGGGGGCTAAACAATAGTAACGTTATTGCCAGAGAGCTATATCTTACTTGTAGCATAAAAAGCAACGGTGGAGAACAAAGCAAAATTAGGTTTTTTAATTATAATCAAATGGACAGCATTGCTGGCCTAGAAGGACAATTAACGATTATTACAAAACCAGATTTGCGTGTCCCTCCTCGTAGTATCTTAAAGTTCAGCAATATAGAAATTACCCTAACCAATAATATTGAAGAAGATTTGCTAATAGACGGTGTTATTGGAGCAGAAAATACTGCACCAGAGAATTTTAGAATATATGCTCCCAAAAACAAGCTACGCTCTTTTGTTGCCAAAGCCATAAAAGAAGATGCTGATTTATCACTTTTAGAAAATGAATTCTTTAGTGAATATTTTATGAGTAATAACCAATGATAAGAGTAGAGATTTGGACAGATGGTTCTTGCTTGTCAAACCCTGGAGTTGGTGGCTGGGGTGTTTTGCTTCGCTGCAAAAATGCAGAAAAAGAATTATCTGGCTCAAGCGAAGATACAACAAATAACCGCATGGAGCTAACCGCAGTTATAAAGGCTCTTCAAGCCCTAAACCAAGAGTGCAATATTAGCCTATATACAGACAGCAAATACGTCATGAACGGTATTAATGAATGGATTCCCAACTGGAAAAAAAATGGTTGGAGAACTAGTAACAAAAAATCTCCCGTCAAAAACGTTGACCTCTGGCAAATACTTGACGAACTTGTGCAAAAGCATGTAATCAGGTGGATATGGGTTAAAGGACACGCCGGAAACACCGAAAACGAGAGGGTAGATGTGCTTGCAAATACTGCTGCAAAAACCCTTCAAGAACAACTAAAACAATAGATAAAATTTTTATCTTACAGAAATATTTTCTATTAGTTCACTTAGTTCTTGCTCTGTTAAAATCTCTGGCAAAACCATTCCGTCTGGCACCAATGGACTAAACAGCACATAAAAAGGCAAACCGCTTCTACCATATTTTTTCATAAAATCCAAAACTTGAGAACTGTAGTTAGTCCAGTCAACATTAATAACTTCTACTCCGCCTTTTCTAATATTCTCAACAAATTTTGGATTATTAAAAACCAACGCATTATTATAATAGCAAGTCAAGCACCATTCTGCCCCAACAACTACTAAAACAGTTTTGTTTTGTTGTATCAACTTATTTATGTCATCATTTTTTATTGTCGACACACTATACTCATCTACCTTCAAATTATGTTTATTTTGAGCAGCTTTTGCATCAATCACTGCAACAAAAAGCATCACTGCTGCCACAATAGATAAAACAAAACTGACTTTCTTTTTGTAGCTCTCACCACTTTGTCCTTCATAATCCGCATAGGTTTCTTCAAGATTTATGCTATTTAGCCAAAGCACAAAGGCAAAAACAACCAAATATAGAGCAAGACGCACACACAGCCACAAATTTGTTTGTGCTAGCATAATTGCAAAAAGCCAAATTAGTGTCAAAAACAACATAAATAACATTATATTATTAAGTTTTTTCATCCAAGCTCCTGGAGCTGGCACAAAAATCACCAAAGCAGGAAGTGCGTATATTATCATATAAGGCAACGACAATCCTAAAGCAACGCCCAACAAAATCACAAAAATATCAACAATACTTCCTGCAAGAGCAAAGCCAATTACTGTTCCCAAATATGGTGCTGTGCAAGGTGTTGCCATAAGAACAATAAACATCCCTGTAAAAATATTCAAAAAACTATCTTTGCTTGTCTGAGACAAAATTTTATTCATAAATTTAGGAACATAAATTTTTAAGACCCCAAATATTTGAAGCATAAACAAAACAATTGCAAAACTTATAATCACCAAAAATGTCGAATTCTGAAACTGCATACCCCAACCAACGCCACGCCCTAAAAGCTTTAGAGCCGACAAGGTTAGAGCAATTATCAAAAAGCTAACAAAAATACCTAATATTGTATTATAAAAATTACTTTTTATATTAGACTCAACTTTTGCTCCAAATTGGGTCAAAGATAATAGCTTAATCGACAATACTGGAAAAACACACGGCATAAAGTTTAGGATAAATCCACCCAAAACAGCTAACAAAAACAAAGATATTGAAAGTTTTTGTTCTTGTTTTTTTGCATCTATTACTTCTTGGGCAACAACACTTGTCCTTAATGTTTCTTTTTGATTAACTTTGAGCAAAAGCTCTATTTTTTTATTTTTTAGAGATTGATTATAATCAATAGGAAAAACTGTAATCGTTGCAACTTTATTGTCAACACTAACACGTGGACGCTCAAAATTTATACCCTCTTCATTGCTAATAGAAGCATAAAATGACTTGATTTTATTTTGGCTTTTTATCTCCACTACCAAAGCCTCGCCAACATTTTTATTTTTTTCTACAAAAACTTGCACTACTTTTATCTTGTTATTTTCTGTAGGCACCTTAACTATATGCCTTTGCCTAACAAAAGTTGCAACAGAGCTGTCATAATCATAGTAAGCTCTAAGACTAAATGTCGGAAAAAACTCTTTTACTTCGCAAGCTAGCTCAAAATCACAAAGCATAAACTT
>CAYJKS010000025.1:4355-10326 GCA_964370705.1 uncultured Azospirillaceae bacterium | reverse complement strand
AACAGTTATTTGTCTTTTCATATCTAAGTCTTTCTAGTAAGTTATTTGTCTTAGATAAAACATTTAAATATTTGGATGTCAAGCATAAAAAAAGCACTCATAATGAGTGCTTTTGTTTTTTTATAAATTGCCACTAATTGCTAAATTTCCAACAAATAGGGCAACCATGATACTCTCCAAAGTCCAAGCAATATTGGCACTTTTCTTTTTCTTCTTTTGGGGCAGGAGTTTGAATTTGTTCATCCTTACCAACGTTGTTTAAATCTTTCATAACTCAAAATTTTAAGAAGTTTATATAAAATTATAAAAAAGAAGCTTTGTTATTTGTCTGTACAATATCTTTATAATAATTTTATATTTATATGTATTGTAAAGATATTTATTAACTCGTCAAGAATAAAGTTAAAAATCTGACACATTCGTGCTAAGAGAATTATAAAGTCTCAAAAAGGCTCAATGTAAATTATAAAGGTTAAATTTTGCTAGATAACAGCAATAGAGTAGCCCTCTTTTATATAATTACATTTGTCGCATAATGTATATTATGAATAGTCTACATAATGTGTATTGGTTAAACTGGCTAAATTAAAGACTTTTGAGAGTTAATGATAATCTTATAAATATAAATTTTTTTTATTTTATGAACTTGAAAATTAGCATCTAAGGAGTATATAAAATTTGTAATAAAAATATAAAGGAGATAAATTTTATGGATATAGTTAAAAAAATTGCTGTAATTCTAACAATTATAGGCGGACTAAATTGGGGATTAGTTGGACTGTGTGATTTTGATTTGGTTGCATTTTGTTTTGGACCAATGTCTGCAATGTCTAGAATTGTATATTGTCTAGTTGGTGTTGGCGCCATTATATCGATGTTTAGTGATTGTGTAATAAAAACTGTTTGTTCTAAACAATAAGACAGTACTATCCAATAAAAAAGCTCAAAATTATAATTATTTTGAGCTTTTTTATATTATAATTATTTTAGTGATAAACCTTAAACATAAAAGAAACAGCATCTACGAGGTTAAAAAATCTGTGTATCACATCGTCATTTTTTTTGCTTCTCATTTGGTATTGCTGGCTATCAATGTCGTAAACTAGCCAGTCCAAGCTATTTGAGCCTAAAACCACAACATTGTATTTATCTTTTCTATTTAGCTTTTCGTTACGGCTAACAGCATCTTCAAAACCATAGCCTGTATTAGGCATAACTCCCCACAAAAAACCATCATCGCTTATAATTCCGTTAATATATTTTATAAACAAAAAATATTCATTAGGAAAAACGCCTATTCCATTTGCTTTTAGATAATGCTTTGCGTCTATATTATTATAAACATCAGCCCTATCACCGCATTGTAAGTTATTTTTATCTCTCAAATTATTAACTAAAACTTGCATATTATTCTCGCTCAGTCTCTTTGGTTAAAATTGGTTGTTTGGGATACTCCTTGCCCTTCATCTGCAAGTTTGGAGAGAATCCAGCAATAAACTTGCTTCCGTTTGCTGGTATCATACGATAGTCTTTTTTGCGCTCACCAACAACACCTAGTGCGGAGTATTTGTCTACAACGTGGAATAAGTCATGCAAATCTTCTTCTCCTGGCATGGTCATAAACACTACAAAGCCACCTTTGTTTGTTTGCAAAAAGTTGTCTTTTCCGTATTGATGAGCATCTTTTACAGCACTAATATGATGAACAGAAAATCTAGGAATTGGAGGATTAAATTCTAACCCATCTTTTTTGTAGTTAGGATGCAAAATTCCTTTTTTGTTAATGTTTTCTATCAAATAGCTAGTATACGCATCATCAATGCCCTTAGCCTTTAGGATTTGAGCAAATTCTTCTTTTGATTGTTGATCAGGCAAAAACTCTTCTTTGATAAATTTTTTCTTAGTGCCTGCAAGATCTTTTTCTGAGAAGTTTCCTTCAATTCCATAAGCTTCATATAGTTTATTAAAGCTAATAACCTCGCCCTCTTTTGCTCTTGATGTTTCTTTATTTGAAGCAATTAACAAATGAGCAAAGTCATACACATTTGCACTTACAACATCTTCTGGCAAAATTTGATGATTATTTAATGCCTCTTTTAGAGCACCTTCTAATCTTGCAAATTTTTGATCTTGCATACAAGCCTGCCAAGCAGGTGCCGATTGCAAATCATATTCATAATTTTGTTTTTTTGTAGGTTTGCGACCAGAATCAATTTGTGATTTATATTTTTTATATGCTTGAGAATAGTCTTCTAACCCTCTTTTGCCTACTCTATTTTCTTCTAGCTTATATATTCCACCCTCAAAGTCCCCTCTAATAACTGCAGAAACACTTATATTGATTGCCTCTTCTGGAACTTCTATAATTTTTATACCACCAAGGATGTCCAAAAATCTATTAACTTTGTTTTCTTCTAGATTTTTGTCATTAAATTCTTTTAGAATATGATTAGCAAATTGAGATTTTTGTGCCTCAGTTTTGGTTGACATAAAGTCTGTAAGTTTTTGCACATTACCTAAGGATACCAAATATTTTATTTCTTTTTTTCCGGCGGCTATTAGCTCATCAGAAGCAATTTTTTGCAATCTATTAACAAGTCCTACAGGTGCTTTGCCAAAGAATTCATCTTTTTCTTCTTTGTCTTTATGCTTTAGACAAGTTAGGAGTGCTGTGTCAATGTGACTTATGCATTTGCTTATTTCTCGCACAAAAATATTTATGTTAGGTTCTTTAGCCTTTGTTAATCCTTCATATTTTTTGCTAATATAAATGCCTAATTTGGAGTATTTGTTATACTCATCATTTTTCATCAAAACATATTTTGCACTTCTTTCTTCTATTTGCAGCATTTCTAAAACATGCTTAAACCTAATCTCGTCATTATTATCTACGCATCTTTTTAGCTCTTCTAAATAGCCAGACATAGATTTTAGAGTATCTAGGGACGTAATAGGGTCAAAATCGGCAATATTAAATGTAATACGTTGTTTGGGCTTATATTCAGGCCTATTATCATACCCTCCTCTATTTTCTACAGGCATTCTTGGTCTTGCCTGACTTGTTGGAGATGATGCAGATATCCTTTGTCTTTTTGGTTTTGGTGTAGTTACAACGCTTACAGTCATGATTTAGCCCTCTTTATTTTTTTGTCTATTATTAGACTAACATATAAAATTATTATTTTCAACAATATTTTTTATTGCTTATTACTTTTTCTATAAGGAACAATTACAAAGTTATAGTAGGCTGCAACAATAACACTAAATGCCTTAACCAAAGAAAAAGCCCCCAAAACAATTGCAATAACCTTAAACCAAGCAGGAACCAAACACAAAACAACTAAAGCTACCAAAGTTTCTGACCCTTGAGCAACTCCGCCAAGATAAAAAGGAGATTGCTCCAAAGACACTTGGTCAGATGAGTTGTTTTTGTATGCAATAACAGAATATGCCAACATTGAGCTGGCAGCAGCAACAAAGCCAAAATACATAAAGCAAGCAGACGCAGCGTTTTGGGTAGGATTTGCAAGAGCAAAGCCCAAGATTATTCCACCATAAAAAATATAGTCTAAAGTGGCATCTAAGAACACTCCAAAATCAGTTATTTTGGTAGCACGTGCAATAGCACCGTCTAAAGCGTCAAAAAATCTATTAACCAAAATAGCAACTAATGCCCAAAAAAACATCTCCATAGCCAAAAAATTGATTGCAAAAACACCAACCAAAAAACCTGTCCAACTCATATAGTTAGCAGAGACTCCTCTTTCTCCCAAATATTTGCCTAAAGAGTTCATTTTTTTATAAAGATTTAGCTGAGCTTTATCTAGTATTTTGCATGTTTTTGATAAAATTTGCACAAATTTTTCTAAAAAAGCCTTAGCCTTTGTTTTTTCTAACAAAATGTTGAGTTTGCTTTTAGCTTTATCTAAATGTTTTTTCATATTATATTGCCTTTCAATAATATATATTTAAATTTTGAAATAATTATATTATATAAAAATGAATGAATTACTAATTTTAGGATAAAAAAATGCTTCTAGCAAAAATCAAATATTTAGGACTTTTTATAACGTGTATTATATTTTGCTCATCTTGCCTTGAGAACAAATATCAGGTTATTAAAGGCTCAACAATGGGAACTTATTATAACATAAAGATAAAAACTACTAAGCATAACAAAGAGCTAAAAGCGTTGATTGACAATGAATTGGTAATAATAAATCAACAAATGTCAATTTTTGATAAAAACTCAGAAATATCAAAAATCAATCAATCCCCTGCCAATGTTTGGATAGATTTGTCACCCAAAATGCAAGAAGTGCTAAAAAGCTCACATATTGCATACAAACAAAGCAATGGCGCTTTTGACCCAACAATTGGCAAACTTGTCGAGGCTTGGGGTTTTGGAACAAATAAGCCTACCAAAGCTCCTAGCAAAAAAGAAATTGATGACATTTTGAAAGTATCTGGATTTGATAAGATTGAGTTTTTTGATGATTTTACAAAACTCAAAAAACGCCATAAAGACATATATATAAATCTTTCTGCAATTGCCAAGGGGCAAGGAGTAGACACAATTAGTAATATGCTAAAAAATATGGGATACAAGAATTTTGTTGTAGAAATTGGCGGTGAAGTATATGCTCATGGCACAAAATCAAAAAAAATAAATGGCTGGAAAATTGGAATTGTTGACCCAAGCAATGATTATGCTAGCAACTCATACATCATTACCCTAAAAAACCATGCAATTGCAACCTCTGGAAACTATATAAACATTAGAAGTTTTGATAACAAAAAATATGCTCATACAATATCTACAACAACTGGTATGCCTATAAAAACTAATATTATTGGCGTGTCGGTAATTAGCAAAACTTGCATTGATGCAGACAAATATGCAACTGCTATTATGGCAATGGAAGAAGCAGCTGCTATGGATTTTATAAAACAAAATAAACTTGCTGTTATAATGTTTGTAAAAAAACAAAATAAGATAAAAACAATTATCACAGAAAAAGCAAAAATATTTATGGAAAACAAATGATAAACACAACAATTAAAGGCACCACATTAAGAGTTGACCAACAATCAATAGATGTTAAGATAAAAAAACATGAGGCTTGTAGTGGGTGCCAACTAAAATCTGCTTGCAATATTCATAGCTCAAAAACGCAAATAATTACCATAAAAACCACAAATGCCACAAAATACCAAGTTGGGCAAGAAGTTAGCTTGTTCGTTTCGTCTTCTTGCGGTGTTTGGGCAGCCTTTTATGCCTATGTTTTGCCATTGATTATTATGATAATAACACTACTTGCTAGCTATTATTTTAGTAAAAGTGACAATGTCGCAGGGCTTTGTGGAATTGGCGTGGTGGGCTTATACTACATAGTAATTTATGCTCTTAGAAATACATTGTTTAAAAAGATAAAAATAAACATAATATAACTATTAAAAAAAACTTTTAATAATCATTATTTATGCTAGCATAAATAAATAATATTAGGGACAAAATAATGGAAAATATTTTAGTTGCAAATGTAGTTGTTTTTGTTGGTGTAGCTTTTGTGGCAGCAATCGTCTTATATTGGGTTGCTAAAAAATTTGCTATAAATATTAACCCCTTAATAAATGAAGTTGATGAGCTTTTGCCTCAGGCTAATTGTGGTGCTTGCTCAAAAGCTGGTTGCTTAGAGTTTGCAAAAGCCTGCGTAGCATCTTCTAAAGAAGAATTTGTTCTTTTGTATTGTCCCGTTGGTGGCAAAAAGGTTATGAGCAAAATTGCTGATAAACTCGGCTATGTATCACAAGAAAAGCAACCAAGCGTTGCCGTTTTGCGTTGCAATGGCACTTGCCAAAATGCACCTGACAAAGTTGATTATGTGGGGCTAAAAAGCTGCCGACTAGCGTCTCGCCTATTTGTCGGAAAAACAGGTTGCCCAGATGGTTGCTTGAGGTTTGGAGATTG
>CAYJKS010000025.1:2526-4345 GCA_964370705.1 uncultured Azospirillaceae bacterium | reverse complement strand
CTATTTCTATAAACAAACAAACATTATTACCCGAAGTTGATGCAAAAAAATGTACCTCTTGTGGCAAATGTGTAAAAACTTGTCCTAGAGATTTGTATGAGATTAGAACTTATGACAAAGATATGTCAATGGTTTATGTTGCTTGTAATAATAAGCAAAAAGGAGCAATAGCAAAAAAGAACTGCAATAGCGCTTGTATTGCTTGCACAAAATGCACAAAAGTTTGTGCAGATGTGGTAATAAGTGATAATTTGTCACATATTAACACAAAAATAAGTAGTCAAGAATATGGCAAGCATTTGGCAGAATCATGCCCTACTAAAGCAATTATATATAAGGAAGCAAGCAATGAGCAAGCATAAAACTTTTTGTATGGGTGGAATATATATTAACAAATTCAAGCATAGCAAAGATGTCTCAATTATCGATGCAACAATTCCTGAGATTGTGCAGATTCCAACAAAACAACATATTGGAGAAAATGCCAAAGTGGTTGTGAGCAAAGGCGATTATGTAAAAGTTGGTAGTTTGATTGCCAAAGCAGAGGCTTTTGTTTGTGCAAATGTTCATTCATCAGTATCTGGAGAAGTAACAAAAATAGAAGAAGTTGTTGGTGGAAATGGTTATCAGCAACAAGTTGTTAGCATAAAAACAATTGGAGATGATTGGATTGATACAATTGATAGATCTGATAAGATAATAAAAGACATTAGTCTTGCTCCGCAAGAAATTGTAGAAAGAATTTATGAGGCCGGAATTGTTGGCATGGGTGGTGCTGGTTTTCCGTGTCATATAAAAAACACTATTCCTAAAGAAAAAAGCGTAGATACGATTATTATTAATGCAATTGAGTGTGAGCCATATTTAACTGCTGATGAAAGACTAATGATAGAATGTAGTGAACAAATTGTAATTGGGGCAAAAATCCTAAATAAGATTTATGGGATTCAAAAGGCTGTTATTGCTATAGATGAGGCAAAAACTCAAGCAATTGAAGCAATCAAAAAAATTACACGCAGTGTTGTTGGGGTAAATGTTGAAGTTTGCAAAACAAAATACCCGCAAGGAGCAGAAAAGCAACTCATTAAGGCTATTACTAATCGCGAAGTTCCTGCTGGAATGTTGCCTGTTGATGTTAATTGCATTGTGCAAAATGTATCAACAGTTTTTGCAATTTATGAAGCTGTGCAAAAAAACAAGCCTTTGTTTGAAAGAGTTGTTACAATTAGCGGAGATAATGTTAAAAATCCACAAAATTTTAAAGTTAGAATTGGCACGTTAGTATCTGATATTATAAGCAAAATAGAGACTATTGGCTCAACAGAAAAAATAATTTTTGGTGGCCCAATGATGGGAAGTGCCCTTGTTGGAGAAAACACTCCCATTACCAAAACTAGTTCGGGAGTTTTGCTCATAAAAGAACAAAAAGAATTGCCTCAATTTGATAACAAAACATGTATTAGATGTGCAAAATGCGTAGAATCTTGCCCAATTGGACTAGAGCCATATGCTTTTGCACAATATGTTGACAATGATTTATATGACAAAGCAAAAAAAATGAATATTTTAGATTGTATTGAGGGTGGATGTTGTGCATATACCTGCCCTGCTCAAATCCCATTATTAGATTATTGCAAAATTGCCAAATTTGAACTTATTAGAAGATTAAAAAATAAATAGGACAACAAATATGCTAAAAATTTCTACCTCACCACATTTTCATGCTCCAAAGTCAACTAACCAGATTATGCTAGATGTTATAATCGCTTTGATGCCAGCAGGAATTGTTTCTGTCTTATTTTTTGGGCTGTCTGCATTA
>CAYJKS010000025.1:0-2516 GCA_964370705.1 uncultured Azospirillaceae bacterium | reverse complement strand
TCTGCATTAATAACCTTAACAACAGCTGTTGCGGGTTGTGTCGTTTTTGAGTATTTGACTTGCAAATATTTGCTAAAAAAAACCTCTACAACTCAAGATTTGTCGGCAATTGTAACAGGAATTTTGCTTGCATATAACCTACCTGCAAATATGCCTATATGGGCAACACTAATAGGTTGTTTTGTGGCAATCAATGTTACAAAAATTGCTTTTGGCGGCTTAGGCAAAAACATTTTTAATCCTGCATTAGTTGGGCGTGTCTTTTTGTTTTTGTCTTTTTCTAAACAAATGAACACATGGGTTGAGCCTAAGTTATTTGACTTTATGAATGTTGATGTTACCACCTCTGCTACAAATTTGAGTATTATTAAATATGAGGCTTCTGCTAATTATGATAGTGTTTCTTGCTATTGGGATATGTTTTTGGGTAATATTGGAGGCTCAATGGGCGAAGTATCTGCCCTTGCCTTGATTATTGGTGGAATATATATGTTGTATCGCAAAATTATTACTTGGCATATCCCTATTGTTTATTTATCTAGCTTTTTTATATTAGTTTTTATTGCTTGGTTATATGAGCCGTTGATTTCTTTGGATCCGCTAACTCATCTTTTGTCTGGAGGGTTATTGCTAGGAGCTATATTTATGGCAACAGATTATTCAACAAGCCCCATGAGTAAAAAAGGCAAGATAATATTTGCAATTGGATGTGGAGTTTTGACTTTTGTAATTAGAATTTATAGCTCTTATCCTGAGGGGGTTTCTTTTGCTATTTTAATCATGAACGCATTTGTTCCTTTGATTGACAACTATGCTAGACCAAGAGTTTTTGGAAGAAGGACAAAGTAAAAATGAAGAATAAAGAATCAACTATAACAAATATGATTATTGCAATGGCAAGCGTTTGTTTTTTTTCTGCATTAACAATTGGTTATGTTTATGATTTAACAGCTCCAAAGATAAAAAAAGCCAAAGAAGATAAAATCATTAGCACTATTAGCAAAGTTGTTACAAAATTTAATAACAATCCTTATGCTGAAAAAATACAAATTACAAGTCATGATGCTACCTCATCTTTGACGCTTTATCCTGCCAAAAAAGATGGTGTTGTTACTTCTGTTGCTATTAGTTCTACGGCAATGGGGTATAATGGCAATATAGAAGTTATTGTTGGTTTTTTGTTAGATGGCACAATTACAAGATATGAGGTTATTGAGCAAAAAGAAACTCCAGGAATTGGCGATGTGATTCAAAAAGATATTTTTGCTAATCAATTTATTGGGCTAATTTCTTATATTAATAATTTTAAGTTATCTAAAAATGGTGGTGATATAGACGCTATATCTGGAGCAACGGTTAGTAGCAATGCAGTTGCAAATGCTGTAGAAAAAGCCGCAAATGCTTATAATAAGTTTAGCAAAGGGATAATGAGCTATGAAGATAAATAGTATAAATAATTTGACTAAAGGTATTGTAAAAGAAAATCCTGTATTTGTAATGATGCTAGGAATGTGCCCTACTTTGGGTGTGACAACTTCTTTAATAAACAGTTTGGGTATGGGGCTTGCAACTTTATTTGTGTTAATATTTTCTAACATAACCATATCTAGCCTAAAACATCTTATTCCAAGTGCTGTTAGAATTCCTTGTTATATTGTTATAATCGCGTCTTTTGTTACAATTATTGAGCTTTTGATGGAAGCATATTTTCCAAGCTTATATGCTCAACTTGGTATATTTTTGTCTTTGATAGTGGTTAATTGCATTATTTTGGGCAGAGCTGAAGCTTTTGCTTCAAAAAATAGTGTTTTTCAGTCTTTTTTAGATGCTTTGGGGACAGGACTGGGATTTATTTTGGCATTAGCTGCTTTGGGAGCAGTTAGAGAGATTTTGGGCTCTGGCACACTTATGGGAGCAAATATTATTGCAAATAGCGACAATAGTCTTAAGATTTTTATTTCTCCTCCAGGGGCATTTTTGGCGTTAGCTGGCTTGATTATTATATTTAACCATTTTAAGGAGAAAAACTAGATGGATATTTTGATGATTTTTATATCTGCTGTCTTAGTAAATAACATAGTTTTATCTCAGTTTTTAGGCGTTTGTCCATTTTTGGGTGTGTCTAAAAAAGTATCAACCGCTTTTGGCATGGGCTTGGCGGTTATGTTTGTTATGAGCTTGTCTAGTATTGTGACTTTTTTAATCTATAAAAACTTTTTACTTGCATATAACTTGACATTTATGAGCACAATTGTTTTTATTTTGGTAATTGCATCATTGGTGCAAATTGTAGAGATTGTAATAAAAAAATCTTCTCCTATTTTGCATCAAACTTTGGGAATATTTTTGCCACTTATCACAACAAATTGTGCAATTTTGGCCGTTGCATTACAAGCGTCTAAGCAAGATTTTGGCCTGTTAGAAAGTGTATTTTTTGGGCTTGCTAATGCCTTGAGCTTTACGCTAGCAATAGTGCTTTTTGCCGTAATTAGAGAAAGAATTGACATAAATGTGTC
>CAYJKS010000024.1:1380-10630 GCA_964370705.1 uncultured Azospirillaceae bacterium | reverse complement strand
TCCCTCAAACAGGAGTAGATGGACATGTTGGCAGACTTATAATCGGCAATATTGAGGGCAAAGACGTTTTGTGTATGCAAGGACGTTTTCATCTATATGAGGGGCATAATCCCAACATTATTTCTCACCTTATTAAAGTTTTCAAACAACTTGGTATCCAAGAATTAATAATCACAAATGCCGCTGGTTCTCTAAACCCACAAATTCCGCCTACAAGCCTAATGCTTATAACTGATCATATAAACTTCTCTGGCAAAAACCCTCTTGTTGGCAAAAATGACAACGAGCTTGGAGCAAGGTTTCCTGACATGAGCAATGCCTATAACCTTGCAATGAGAGAGAAAATAAAAAGCATCGCAAAAACTCAAAACATTGACATAAAAGAAGGTGTTTATCTTATGGTATTGGGGCCGAATTTTGAGACCCCTGCAGAGATTCGAGCTTTTAGAATCTTGGGGGCAGACGCAGTTGGTATGTCTACAGTACCAGAAGTTATTGCAGGCGTTCATGCTGGACTAAAAGTTATGGCAATCTCAGCTATCAGCAATTTTGGTGCAGGTATGCAAGCCCACTCACTATCACACGAAGAAACATTGCAAGGTGCAGGTATTGCTGCCAAAAATCTTGCAAACTTGATTATTAACTATATTAAGGATTAGCAAAGATGAGAGATTATCAATCTGCACAACTACTAATTAATTGCTTAGACCTAACATCCCTAAACAAAGATGACAACGAAACAAACATCAACAATTTATGCCAAAAAGCCATAACCCCTTACGGCAATGTTGCTGCAGTTTGCGTATATTCAAAATTTGTGCCTTTAGTGCAAAAGAACCTAGAGAATACCAAAATAAAAATTGCCTCTGTTGTTAATTTTCCAGATGCAACCGCTAGCATCTCTGCAATTAGAGAAGAAACAAAAAAAGCTATTGGGCTTGGTGCTAACGAAATAGATGCCGTTTTTCCATACAAAAATTTTATGGATGGCGACATAAAAACTTGCAACAAATTTTTAGAAATGATTTCTAAAGAATGTAGCAAGCACACATCAAAAGTTATTATCGAGACTGGCGAGCTAAAAACATCTAGCAATATTATCCAAGCTAGCAAGCTATGTATTGAGCATGGCATAAACTTTATAAAAACTTCAACTGGCAAAACAAAAGTTTCGGCTAGTGTAGAAGCTTGCAACCTTATTTTAGAAACTATCAAAGAAAGTGGCAATCCAAACGTTGGCTTTAAGGCAAGTGGGGGCATAAAAACTTTTGAAGAAGCTCTACAATACTTACGTCTTTCTCAAATTATTATGGGGCAAGATTGGTCCACCCCAAACCGCTTACGTATTGGTGCAAGCTCATTGTTAACAGATTTAATCCAAATAACCAAAAAAGGATACTAAAATGCTACCACAAGAAATTATCCGCAAAAAAAGGCAATCACTAGAACTTAGCTCAGAAGAAATAAATGATTTTATTCAAGGAGTTACCAACGAGACTATTGCAGATAGCCAAACAGCTGCTCTAACTATGGCAATTTTCTTAAATGGGTTTAGTCAACAAGAAACAACTTTTTTGACCCAATCTATGAGAGATTCTGGTGACAAGCTTGACTGGAGCGACATATCTGCCCCTATTTCTGACAAGCACTCTTCTGGTGGCGTAGGTGACAAAATAAGCCTAATGCTAGCCCCTATGATTGCCTCATGTGGAGGCTATGTTCCGATGATTTCTGGCAGAGGATTAGGGCATACAGGAGGCACTCTCGACAAACTAGAAGCAATTAGTGGATACCAAACGCAACCAAGCAACGACCTTTTTAAAAAAATTGTAAAAGAAGTTGGTTGTGCCATAATCGGACAAACAAGCAATCTTGCTCCTGCTGATAAAAAAATCTATGCCATAAGAGATGTTTGTGCAACGGTTGAATCAATTCCCCTAATTACAGCATCTATTGCCTCCAAAAAACTTGCAGCAGGACTAGACAATCTTGTTCTTGACCTAAAATGTGGCAATGGTGCTTTTATGGACAATCCCAAAGATGCCAAAAACTTAGCTCAATCTATTGTCAAAACTGCTAATGCTCTTGGCACCAAAACAACTGCCATTATTACCGACATGAACCAAGTTCTTGGTAACACAGCGGGTAATAGTGTTGAGGTTATTGAGGCAATAGATTATCTAAAACAAACAAATGTTGATGACAGAATGCACCAAATCAACCTAGCCCTATGTGCAGAAATTTTGCAACAAACAAACATTGCCAGCTCAAAAGAAGACGCAATAAACAAGCTCCAAGCCAACCTAGATAACGGCAAGGCTTTGGAGGTTTTTGCAAAAATGGTAAGTGCTCTTGGTGGTGCTAATGATTTTGTAGAAAATCCAAACAAATACTTGCCTAAAGCAAACATCATAAAACCTCTATTTGCTCCAAATTCTGGCTACATACAAGCTATGAACACTCGCAATATTGGACTAAGCATTATTGAACTCAAAGGCGGCAGAACTCACCCTAGCCAAAAGATTGATCATGCGACAGGTTATTCTAATTTTTGCCAAATTGGTGATATTGCAGACAATCATCAACCAATTGCTTATATTCACGCCCAAAGTGAAGAAGACTTTTTGCAAGCAAGCAAATCTTTGCTAAGCAACATTACTATTGGGCAAGAAAAACCTCAACTAGCTTCTTGTATTTTAGAAAAAGTGGAGTAAAGAAATGAACTTTTATCAATCACCAAATTTAATCCCACAAAAACACGCCTTTTTTGGCAAAAATGGTGGGTTTTCTCAAGGTATTTACGAGAGCCTAAACTTTAATATAAAAAGTCAAGACGACCCTCAAAATATTGCCCAAAATATGCAAAAAATTGCACAGTTTTATAACCGACCAGCTCACAATATTGTTCGTTTATTACAAAATCATACAAATGACGCTGTTTTTATTGACCAACCTTCACAATACGAAGTTAGTGCAGATGCGGTTATAACCAACAATCCTAATCTTGTTTTGGGTATAACCACCGCAGATTGCACACCCTTGCTACTAGCAGATTATCAAACAGGTATTGTTGCCGCCGCTCACGCAGGATGGCGAGGCACATTGTATGGCATTGTAGAAAACACTATTGATGTTATGCTTAGATATGGCGCAAAAATAGAAAATATTGTGGCAAGCACAGGACCATGCCTACAACAATTTAGTTTTGAAGTTGGCAATGATATGCGTTCACTTTTTTTAGAGCAAAATCCAGATTTAGATTATTTTTTTGAGCCCAAAGAAGCACCAAAAGGCTTTTGGAATAAAATAAAACATCAGGAAGAAAAATTCTTGTGCGATATTGAAGGAATTATTGAATACAAACTGCGAAGAATGGGAATAGAAGATATTTCTCTTTGCAGAGTAGACACTCTAACAAACCCAGATAGTCTTTTTAGTTATAGACGCAATATGCAACAAGGACTAATTAAACAAACTGGCGATTTTCCGATTCAGCTTTCAACTATTTGCCTATAAGATAAAAATATGATATTTTGCCCAAGTCAATATTTTAGCCCCAGAGAAGAACCAATAAAAATGTTGGTTTTTCATTGTCTTGCCTATTGTGGACTTGATGCAATAAAAAGCCTAGAAGATAACCAAGTTAGCTCACATTATATAATAGACAATAATGGCGAAATTTTTCAATGTGTAAAAGAACAAGACAAGGCTTGGCATGCTGGTGATAGTTTTTGGCAGGGAGCCAAAAACGTTAATTCACAAGCAGTTGGCATTGAACTATGCCACCCCACTTTGGGACAAACAGCTTTTGCCCCAAAGCAAATAGAAAGCCTAATCTCCTTAAGCCAAGATATTATCAAGCGTTATAGCATCTCTCCTACCAACATCGTAGGGCACTCAGATATATCTCCTACTCGCAAAGCTGACCCTGGAAAAAACTTTCCGTGGCAAAAGCTTGCAAAAAATGGCATTGGCTTGTGGTATGAGCAAAAGAGCTTGCCAGAAACCAACATCAAAACCTTGCTTGACATAATTGGCTACAACACAACAAGCCCAGAAGAAGTAACAGCCTCTTGCTATGCCTTTAGAAGAAGATTTATGCCCCAAACTATTGATGAATACTCAATAAAAGAGCTAATCAATAACCCATACCCCAAAAGCTCCGTTTTGCCCAAAGATTTTATAAGCACCTTGCAAAAAACTGCTTATATATATCAAAAAAACAGCTAAACCTTATAAGATTTAGCTGTTTTAAAAACAATTTTATTTAATTAACTGTTTTTTTCATTAAGTAACTTAATTGCATGAAGCAAAATAAACTTTAGAGTTTGCTTTTGCTTCAAATAGTTCTTGTTTCGCAATTCAACCCTTGTTGATTTTACGAACTCTTCTGTCGACAAAGTATCAACTTTTTGTGGCACCTCAAAAACTGCGACTGGAGAATCACCTTCAGGATATTCCCAGATTTGCGCCCAGCTTTTGCAATGGTGCACAACACCAATTGGTACTTCATCTTTTAGTAGCAATACTTCGTCAAGACCATCGCCTAAGCAGACGCCATTGCAACTTTCATCCCCAAACTCAAATGAAGCAATTTTTGTTAGCTTATTTGTTGGCATTGTCGCAAATAAATAAATTCTAGGTTCAGTAGGCCCCAGATCCCTAAAACCAATATGCCTACCACCTTCAAATAATTTTGGTTTTAGGTTATGGTCATCTGCATCTTCTAAGGCAATATAAATTACCTTTTCAAATCTAAATTTTTGCTTTTCTCTGTCTTGAACTTCTTTTGAAATTTTCATAGTTACGATTTTAATAGTTTGAACGCTTCTCTAACTAGCAGTTTTATGCTTGTTTTGCCTGCCTTATAGGTCTCGTCAATAATCTCAACGATTACCACAACGAGCATATCTCTAATGTCTAACTCTGCAAATCCTTTGTCTGCAACCACCTTAGCCACAAGTCTTTCTTTGCAGTTTACCTCAATCTCGTAATAATCTTCTTTCTCAAGAAAAATTACGTTACCTATCGGGTTGTCAAAATAACACAACTGACACCACAATTGATCTGAATCTTTGACTTTTAAACGATTAACCTCATCCGAGCCAAATACAATTCTTACTTCGTTTTTGTTCATAATTACTTAGATTAAAAATTAAATATAAAAATAAATATCAAAAACAAAGATAAACTAAACATCTGCAAAAGTAAAGTATTTTTTTGTCAAAACTTAGTCCAAGAGCATTGGAAACATAGCATCTCCAACCACAATCTCATTACCAGTTTCTAATCCACAAGGTTCAAACTCTGCTTTGAACTGCTCGACCTCAATCCCTAAAGAGGCCTCAATTTTTTTAGCAACATCTGGCATAATTGGATAGCTAGCGATTCCAATAAGACGTAAGGCTTCTAATGTTGTATATACTACTGCTTCAAAGCGTTCTTTTTGCTCCTCATCTTTAGCTAGTTTCCAAGGCTCGTTTTCTGCAAAATAAGCATTTGCCTCATCACCTGCTCTAACAATTGCATTGGCAAGTTCTACCGCCATTGCCTGAGACATATCCATAGCAAATACCTCATCAAAAGAGTTCGCAATTTTTGCAATCAACTCTTTATCTTTTGCAGTCAAGCTGTCTGCACTAGGCACTTTTCCATCTAGTGATTTTTGCACCATTTTTAGCACTCTCATTTGCAAGTTGCCAATATTGTTTGCCAAAGACTTATAACCTTTTTTGAGCAAATCTACACTAATTTGTGCATCTCCATTTGTAGTCATATTACAAATAAGATAAAAACGCACAGCATCAACCCCAAAAATATCCATAACCTCAACTGGGTCAATAGCATTACCCAAAGATTTTGACATTTTTATTCCACCTTCTCCAAGCCAAAAGCCATGAACAAAAAAGCCTTTTACTGGTTCAATTCCAAGAGCCTTTAGCATAATTGGCCAATATATACAATGAGGCTTAATAATGTCTTTTCCTAAAATATGATAAGAATCTTGCCAAATTTTTTCAAAATCAGGATTATGTCCGTATTCAAGAGTAGAAATATAGTTAACTAAAGCGTCAAACCAAATATATGTAATATAGTCATTATCAAAAGGCATATCCACGCCAAGCCAAACTCTTGATTTTGGACGAGAAATACACAAATCTTCCAAAGGCTCATTAAGCATTCCCAAAACCTCTTTTGCAAATCTTGCTGGTTGTATCCAATTCGGGTTAGCTTTAATATAATCAACCAACCACTGACGATATGGTTCTAGCCTAAAAAAATAATTTTCTTCACTAACAACTTTTGGCTTTGTTTGGTGATCGGGGCAACATCCATTCTCATCTAAATCCGATTCTTTTTTAAACTGTTCGCAACCTTGACAATAAAGCCCTTCATAAGATTTTTTGATAATTAAACCTTTATTATAAATATCCATTAGCACTTCTTGCACAATTTTTTTGTGCTCTGGTTTTGAGGTTCTAACAAAGTAATCAAAATCAACTCCAAACTTAACAAACACATCTCTAAACCTATCACTTGCTTGGGTCAAATATTCATCTGGCAAAAGGCCTACTTCTTCAATAGTTTGCTGATTTTTTTGCCCATGCTCATCTGTGCCTGTTGCATAAAAAACATCGTTACCACGCATTGATTCCATTTTTTTCAAAACGTCTCCCAAAATAGAAGTATAAGCATGCCCAATATGAGGCAATCCATTTAAATAATAAATTGGTGTGGTAAGATATTTATTCATTTTATTCTCCTGTTTTTTATACTAGATTCGTAAAATAGCCCAGAGATAGCTAAAAATCAACATAAATAAAAAAAACACTTCCATTTTAAAAAAAATATGATATAAGAAGTCTATTCTTTCATACAAAAATTTTTGGAAGTGGGGCAAAAACCCCGCTTTTTTGTTAATATAAAAAGGAAAAAAGATGCAAACAAAACATCATTTACAAGACAAAATCGAACCAATTGTAACAGAACTTGGTTTTGAGCTTGTTCGCATTATCACTATTGGCAATGTTAATCCAACATTACAAATTATGATAGAACGCCCAGACAGAGAAATGATTATTGTTGATGATTGTGCCAAAGTTAGCCGCGCTGTTTCTGCCTATATGGACGAGCACGACCCAATCTCTGGCAAATACACACTAGAGGTTAGTTCTCCTGGACTAGACAGACCCCTTGTTTCTTTAGAAAACTTTGAGCGTTTTGCTGGTCTAGAAGCAAAAATAGAAACAGACACAGAAGTAGAAAAACGCAAAAGATTTAAGGGCAGAATCATAAAAGTGGACAATGAGCAAAATATTATTGTTGACGTAGAAGGTGCTCAATACGCAATCCCTTTTGACTACGTGTCAAAAGCCAAATTGGTTCTAAATGACGAGCTCTTAGCTTTGGCTCAAGAAGAAGCAGATTTAGAAGAAACAGAACTAGAAGAATAAAAACATTCAATTAATGAGGAAAAAATGTCAAATATAGAAAATATGCCTAGACCAGAAATTATCTTAGTTGCAGATACGGTTGCTAGAGAAAAAAACATTGATAGAGATGAAGTATTTGTTGCTATGGAAACTGCAATCCAAAAAGCTTGTCGTTCAAAATATGGCTTTGAAAGAGATATTAGAGCTACAATAGATAAAAAAACTGGTGCAATTACCGTAGAAAGATACCGTGAAGTTGTTGCTAGCCCAGAAGAGCTAGAAAACGAAAGCACTCAACTTCTTTTAGAAGACGCAAAAGTATATAATCCAGACATTCAAGTTGGTGAATTTATAATTGATGCCTTACCTCCTATTGACTTTGGACGTGTTGCAGCCCAAACAGCCAAACAAGTTATTGTTCAAAAGGTGCGTGATGCAGAACGCAACCGTCAATTTGAAGAATACAAAGAAAAAATTGGCACAATCGTAAACGGCACTGTAAAAAGAGTAGACTTTGGTAATGTTGTTCTAGACATTGGCAAAACCGAAGCTGTTTTGCGTCGTGACGAAATTATTCCTAGAGAAAAATTCAAAAATGGTGACAGAGTTAGAGCATACGTTTTAGATGTTCGCAGAGAAAACAAAGGCCCACAAATCTTTTTATCTAGAACTTGTCCAGAGTTTTTGGCAGCCTTGTTCACTCAAGAAGTTCCAGAAATTTATGACGGTATGATAAAAATTATTGGTGTTGCCAGAGATCCTGGTTCAAAAGCTAAACTAGCCGTAAAAGCAACAGACATAAACATTGACCCTGTTGGTGCTTGTGTTGGCTTGCGTGGCATTAGGGTTCAGGCTGTTGTTACAGAGCTTCAAGGCGAGAAAATAGACATCATTCCTTTTTCTGAAGACAAAGCACAATATATGGTTAGTGCCTTATCTCCTGCAGAAGTTACCAAAGTTGTTATTGATGAAGAAAACTCTAAAATAGAAGCTGTTGTTCCACAAGAACAATTCTCAACAGCAATTGGTAGACGTGGTCAAAATGTTAAACTTGCTTCTCAACTTTTAGGCTCTAATATTGATGTCTTGACCGAAGAGCAAGAAAAAGAACGTCGTGCTAATGAAAACAAAGTTCGCTCACAAAGATTTATTGAGGCTCTTGATGTTGATGAAATAATATCTCACCTACTTATTGCAGAAGGCTTCTCAACAGTTGACGAAGTTGCTATGGTTAGTATTCATGAGCTTGCAGAGATTGAAGGTTTTGACGATGATGTTGCCGAAGAGCTCCAAAATCGTGCAAAAGAGTTTGTTGCAAAACGTAACGCAGACTTTGCCGAAAAAAGCAAAAGCTTAGGCATTGATGAAACCCTAAAAACAATAGCTGGCTTGGACCAATCAATGATTTTGACTTTGGCTCAAAATGAAGTCAAAACACTAGACGACCTTGCTGACTTGGCAGCCGATGAGCTTATAGAAATACTTGGAGAAAATACTTTGTCACAAGTAGAAGCTAACAAAATCATTATGGCAGCCAGAGAACATTGGTTTGCGGAAGAAGGACAAGAATAGCTTGAAAAAACTTGACGACAATATGCTCAACACACCTGCAAAAACTAATCAGATTAGAACCTGCATTTTGAGCAAGAAAGAAGATGATAAGGACAAATTGCTCAGGTTTGTCCTTACACCTGACAATATTGTTGTGCCAGATTTTAAGAAAAAACTTGGCGGCAAGGGAATTTATGTTAGCAACTCAAAAACTGCCCTCACCCAAGCAATTCAAAAAAAGTCTTTTGGCAAAAAAGCCAAAGTAG
>CAYJKS010000024.1:0-1370 GCA_964370705.1 uncultured Azospirillaceae bacterium | reverse complement strand
CAAAGTAGACGAGAGCTTAGTCCAAATAGTTGAAGACATTTTAAAAGCTCAGAGTCTTAATTTTTTAAACCTTGCCCGAAAGGCAAATATCTTAACATTTGGCTTTGAAAAAGTAAGAGAAAAACTAAAAAAAGAAAAAGTTGCCTTTTTGATTCAAGGCATCAACGCAAGCGCAGATGGAAGCAATAAAATAAAATCTGTCGCTGGAAATGTAGAAATTTTAAAATTATGGACAATTGAGGAGTTAGACGAGGCACTAAACAAGGTTAATACAGTTCATATAGCTTTAATAAAAAGCGAAATGGCCAACAAAGTTTACGCTCATTTGAAAAAATGGCAAGATTTTATCAATTCCTAAAGGATACGGAGATACATAGATTATGACAGAAGATAATGCAAAAGAAAAGCTAACATTATCGGGCAAAAAAACCCTAACACTAAAAGGCTCTAGCGATAAGGCTCAAGCAAGTAGTGGCAAAAAAATTGTGCAAGTTGAGGTTCGCAAAAAAAGAAGCCTTAACTCAACAAATGCACAAGACAATAGCTCAAAAATAGACGAAGCAACTGCTCAAAAACTCAAACTCATTGCTGAGGCAAAAGAGCATGATGCAAAACGCCAAGCCGAAGAGCTAGAAAAGCAAAAAGAATTAGAAAAACAAAAAATTGCTGAACAAGCAAAAGCTAAAAAAGAGCAAGAAGAGCTAGAAAAACAAAAAACTATTGAAGCAGAAAAAGCAAAGCAAAACGAAGCAAGCAAAGAAGCTAAAACAAATTCTGCTACCACAAATTTTGCTCCAAAGCCTAAAACAGACGATAACTCTAGCTACAAACC
The DNA here is from genome assembly GCA_964370705.1 of uncultured Azospirillaceae bacterium. Classification (GTDB taxonomy): domain Bacteria; phylum Pseudomonadota; class Alphaproteobacteria; order RF32; family CAG-239; genus JAFUYI01. The sequence continues at coordinate 538 of CAYJKS010000024.1, read as the reverse complement.
AAAAGAAAAAGATTATCGCAACAAAAGCTTTGATTATGACGACGAAGAAGACAGCAAAAAAACAAAAAGTTTTTCTGGAAGAAACATGAGCAAAGACGAGGTTTTTGAGCAAGAACGCAAAAAATCCGTTACTAAACGCAGTTTTGAACAAAACAAAAGAGGCGGCAAAGTTGGAATCAATCACATGAGCGATGACGATGATGATTATGGTTCTGGCGGTCAAAGAAGAAGGTTTAAGAAAAAACAGCCTAAACCTGTTGCTCCTCAAGCACCGCAAGAAAAAATCATTAGAGAAGTGATTATTCCAGAAACAATCACTGTGCAAGAACTTGCAAACCGTATGGCTGTAAAAGGTGCAGATGTTATCAAAAAACTAATGGCATTAGGCGTTATGGCTACAATCAACCAAGCAATTGATGCCGATACAGCTCAAATTATTGTTGAAGACGAGGGACACAAATACAAACGTGTTGCCGACAGCGATGTTGAAATTTCTTTAATAATGTATGAAGATACTTAATAAAACCTATTACCTAGA
>CAYJKS010000023.1:0-11052 GCA_964370705.1 uncultured Azospirillaceae bacterium | reverse complement strand
TTTAACAGCTTTGCCCGTAATCGAGACACAAGCAGGGGACGTTTCTGCTTAAATTCCAACTAATGTTATTTCTATTACCGATGGGCAGATATTTTTAGACTCAGCACTTTTTTATCAAGGGGTTCGCCCAGCCGTAAACATTGGTATATCGGTTAGTAGGGTGGGTTCTGCTGCTCAACAAAAGGCAATGAAACAAGTTGCAGGCAAAATAAAATTAGACTTAGCTCAGTATCGAGAAATGGCGGATTTCGCAAAGTTTTCGTCTGATTTGGACGTATCAACAAAAGCGTTGTTAGCAAGGGGAGAAAGATTAACAGAGCTATTAAAGCAAAATGTATATAACCCCATGAGCTTGGCTCAAGAGGTGGTGATTATTTTTGCAGCTATTAGGGGGTATTTAGATAAAATTGATGTTGCTAACATTAAAGATTTTGAGAAAAAAGCAATAGAAGAATTGCAAGCTAATCATTCACAAATTCTTGATGCTATTACAAGTCAAGGAGAGATAAAAGAAGACACAGAAGAACTTCTAAAATCTTTTTATGATAACTTTGTTGCTACATATATTCAAAACTCACTAAAAGGGTAGAAAAATGGCAAACTTAAAGGGGCTACGTAATCGTCTAGATGCAATAAAATCTACACAAAAAATCACTTCAGCAATGAAGATGGTTGCAGCCTCTAAGTTGAGATATGCGCAAGATCTGCTCCATAGTGGAGAATCTTATAAAAATAATTTATATTCGACAACAGGCAAGATTTTGTGTTCCCTAAAAAGACAAGCTCTTGAGGCACAAACAACGCTTGTTTTGCCAGATATTTGCACCAATAAAGGCGAAGATAAAGACTATTTGTTAATAATTTTGTCCTCAGACAAAGGTTTGTGCGGAAGCTATAATGTTAATGTTGTTCGCAAGGCAGTCGCTAGAATAAAAGAGCTACAAAATGAGCAAAAAAGCGTCAAAATAATTTGTTTAGGTGCAAAGGGATACAGAATTTTGCATAAAGACTATCAAGATATTATGATAGATTTTGGTAATTATAGCGGGATAGAAAATGTTAATTACATTGAGGCAAAAAAATTAGGTGATGCTATTTTGCAAATGTATGGTAATGGCAAAATAGATGTTTGCGAGATTATATATAGCCAGTTTGTTTCTGCAATGAATAGAGACATTATTAGCAAACAAATCTTGCCAATAGATATTGAGCATTTGGAGCAAGAGATTTCTAAAGATTTTGTTGATGATGCTTATTATAACTTTGAGCCTAGCACACAAGAAGCATTAACTATGTTGCTTCCAATGATTTTTAAAGAAAAGATTTTTGAGGTAATGACAAATTCTCAGGCTTCAGAGCAAGGCGCTAGAATGACATCTATGGACAATGCAACCAAAAACGCCAAAGATATAACATCTAAGCTCAACATAAAATATAACCGTATTCGTCAAAGTATGATTACAACCGAGCTAACCGAGATTATTTCTGGTGCAGAAGCACTATAGTATAAATTTAGAGTATAAAATTTGGAGAAAACAATGAGTAATAAGGAACAAAAAGTAGGATATATTCATCAAATAAAAGGCGTTGTTATTGACGTAAAGTTTGATAATATTGCAGATTTGCCAAATATATATACTGCACTAGAATGCGAGAACAATGGCAAAAAACTAATTTTGGAAGTTGAGCAACAATTAGGCGGAGGTGTTGTTAGAACTATTGCTATGGACGTTACCGATGGATTAACTAGGGGGCTAAAAGTTATAAATACTCAAGAGCCAATTAAGGTTCCAGTAGGAAGAGGGTTGCTAGGTAGAATTATTAACGTTGTTGGTGAGCCAATAGATGATAGGGGCGAGGTATCTAAAAGTGATGATATGTCAATTCATAGAGCTCCACCAGCTTTTGTTGATCAATCTACCAAAGAAGAGATTTTGCTAACAGGAATAAAAGTTATTGATTTGTTAGTTCCATACTCAAAAGGTGGCAAAATAGGTCTTTTTGGCGGTGCTGGTGTTGGCAAAACTGTTTTGATTATGGAGTTGATAAATAACATTGGAAAAGGTTATGGCGGATACTCTGTTTTTGCTGGCGTTGGAGAAAGAACTAGAGAAGGCAACGATTTTTATAATGAAATGATAGAATCTGGCGTTATTGATGTTGAAGGCGGTGATTCAAAAACAGTTTTGGTTTATGGTCAAATGAATGAGCCTCCTGGTGCAAGAGCAAGGGTTGCTTTAACAGGCTTAACTCAGGCAGAATACTTTAGAGATGTGGAGCGCAAAGATGTTTTGTTTTTTATCGACAATATCTTTAGGTTTACGCAAGCTGGCTCAGAAATATCGGCCTTATTGGGGCGTATTCCTTCCGCGGTTGGGTACCAACCAACATTAGGAACAGACATGGGAGCTATGCAAGAGCGTATTACCTCAACCAAAGATGGCTCTATTACCTCAATCCAAGCCGTATATGTTCCTGCTGATGACTTAACAGATCCTGCACCTGCTGCAACTTTTGTGCATTTGGACGCAACTACTACCTTATCTCGTCATATTTCTGAGTTAGGTATTTTTCCGGCAGTAGATCCATTAGATTCTTCAAGCAGAACTCTAAGTCCAGAGGTTGTTGGACAAGAGCATTATGATGTTGCTAGAGCCGTGCAAGAAGTTTTGCAAAAATACAAATCTTTGCAAGATATTATTGCAATTTTGGGTATGGACGAGTTGTCAGAAGAAGACAAGTTAGTGGTAGCTAGAGCAAGAAAAATACAAAGATTTTTATCGCAACCATTTTTTGTTGCAGAAGTGTTTACGGGACAAAAGGGCGAGTTTGTGGAGTTAAAAGACACAATCAAAGGCTTTAGAGAAATCTTAGAAGGCAAGCATGACGATGTTCCAGAACAGGCATTTTATATGGTTGGAACAATTGAGCAAGCATTAGAAAAAGCAAAAAATATGAAGGTAGCCCAGTAATGGCAGGGGTTTTAATAAAATTAGCTCAACCGAACAAAGTTGTTGAATCCAAAGAGGTTTTTGGTGTTGTCTTGCCTGCTTGCTTGGGCAATTTAACGGTTGTTTTAGGGCAATCGCCAACAATTGTTTTGCTAAAAGCTGGCGTTATAAGTTTGCTAGACAATAATGGAAAAGTGACCCAAAAATTCTTTATAAATGGTGGGGTTGCAGATATTGCAAACAATATTTGTGTTGTTTCTTCTGAGGTAGTTATTAACAAAAAAGATGTTTTGCTTGAGCATGTTCAAGAAGAGTTAGACAGACTCAAAACTTTTGAAGCAATCGAGCAAGAAAAACTTCAAGAAGTAGAAGAATACCAAGAGCTAGAAGACAATAGCTCTGTAATGACCTCAAACATTAAACATAATTTTGAAAAAACTCTGCAACAATCTAATGATGCAGAGTTCTATCAAATTATAATTGATGAGCTTATTGCTTTTAGCAATTAGGCCTATTTTTTGTTTGGCTTAACATAAGCAACCGCACAATGTGCTTCACAATAAGAAAAACCAGGTTTAACTTTTTTGCCACAAAAATGAAAATCTTCGTCTTTTGGATCGCCAATAGGCCATCTGCAACTGCGATTATCTAGCTCTGCCAAGCTCATATTTTGGCGATAAACATAAGGATTAGCAGGCTCTTTTTTAAAAGTTGCTTCAGCTTTTTCTTTGTTTTTTGCCTCTTTTTCTTTTTTGCTAGAGCTTTTTGCAGTTTCTTTTTTTGTTGTTTTGCTTGGTTCAACAACCAATTCAATAATAAGCTCTTCTTTTTTCTCTGGCTCTACTACTAGCTCAATAATCCCTTCTTTTTTAGAAGTTTTTTTGGCTTTTGGCTCACCATCTGCCTTCTTTTTGATTGGAGAAGGACGAGGAGTGAGTTGCAGTCTATGAACTTTTCCGACAATAGAGTTTTTTGACACTCCAAGCCTTTTGCCAATTTCACCAGTTGTAAGACCTTGTTCCCACATAATTTTTAGGTCTTCAACCATTTTATCTGTCCAAGCCATATTTTTTCTCCTATGCTACTAATGCCTGCATTTTAATTTAATATTTTTTTTAAGTCTAGTATTTTCTTTGACTGTTATTTTTTATGAGGTTATATTATATATATATTATAATTAAAAGTGAAAAAAATGTTTTTTAAAAAATTTTTATATATAAATCTACTAATTTTGCTTTTTGCAAATATTTGCTTTGCAATATCTCCTGCAGATTACAAAGACAGGTTCGAGATTGACATGGCTTCTCCAATTCCACCAATAGAAGAGCTTTATCAAAAATATGCACCACCTTCTTCTTATGATCGCAAATATGATTACTATTGGAAGATTGGCACCAAATTTGATAAATCTTTTGCTCAAACAATTAAAGCATATGGCACAAGAGAAAAACGCCTCAAGTGGGATAGCGAAGAAACCTTAATAAAATCTCTAGAGAATATGCCTGAAAAATACTATCCTTATATTGGTCCATATTTGCATAGTGTTGCAGGTATTCCAGACAAAGTGCTCAATATGCCAGGCATAAAAGAAACTAAAAACCAGTTCCCTAAGGTTATTGCAAAAAAAGTTGCCGATATTGAAAATATTGAGTTTTTGTCACCAGTATTATATATGATGCTTATGCCCGAGGCTTGGGGAGAAGTTGAGAACATAGAAAGGGTTAAGCCTATTGTGCTTAATCCAAGCAATAATTATAATTCAGATTTTTTAGACAAGGTTATGGTAGTAGTTCCGCCAAAAAACTTTGCTCCTAATGCAGATGTCAAGGAGTCATATAAGAGCAATCTAAGAACAATTTATCCCAACAAAAACTCGCCTCTAACTAGCAAAGACATCGGCGCGCTAATTCGTAGTTTTGCTGCAATTCAAGATTTTAGCGAAGATTTGAACAATCAGTCTGCATTATATGAAGCAGGAGCATTGCTAGATGCATGGGAAAATGACAATAACAAAGGAACATTTTTGCCTATGCTCAAAGACATCGTGCATCCATGTCAAAGGCTTGTGCAAAAACTAAGAATGCAAAATCTTGATAAAGAGTTCTCTGGTATAATTGCACAAGAAGGCTTTGATTTAGAAGAATGGGCATATACTTGCGACAAAACCATAAAGGCTTATCGTGCTTTGAGAATGACAAAGCCCGAGCTTTTGACTTTGCTTATGTATAAACGCAATATTTATCAAAATCTGCTTTATGGTTATGATGAAGAAATTGGCCCAAGAGTTGCAGCAACAATGCAATCTATGACAGAAATGTATAGTGCGCCTGTTGGCGATATATTGGAAGTAAAAAAGAATCAAGAAGATATTCAAAAGTCTTTTGAAGGGCTAAAATACCGAATCGCATCTCAGCCAATAGTTTTTAAATAAAATGTAGCAAATTCAATGCATTAAAATTTCATTTGTGCGAATTTTGTTGATTTTTTTAATAAAAGCTATATACTTTCTTCGAATTTGATTTAATTTTATAAAAAAGGTAAAAAAATGGCACGTGTTACAGTTGAAGATTGTATAGATAAAATTCCTAACCGCTATGAGCTTTTAATGGTTGCAACTCAAAGAGCAAAAGATATTTCTGCAGGAGCTCCAATAACAGTTTCTAGAGACAATGACAAAAACTCTGTTGTTGCTTTGCGTGAAATCGCAGAAGAAAAAGTTAATATTGAAGATTTGCAAAAATCTTTGGTAATGGGCTTGCAAAAATTTGTTGAAGTTGAAGAGCCAGAAGAAGAAGAGATGGAAATTTTGGCAGCAGAAAAAGAATTGGCTGAACTAGATGAGCAGTTTTCTGGCTTGCTAATAGATTCTGAAGTTGCAGATGTAATGCAAATTCATAGCTCAGATGCAGATGATAATCTTGATTTTGATTCTGCACTAGATGACGACTTGGTTGACGGCGATGAAGCCTTAGACTTTGAAGTTGATGATTTTGGTGACAATTTTGACGATGTTTTTGACGAAGAATAGTCCAGATTTGATAAAGTAAACAAAGTATAAAAAGTAAGGTATATATGTTAAGACAATATGAGTTAGTAGATTTAGTAAAATCTTATGATGCCGACGCAGATGAAGATGCGCTTAATCGTGCTTATGTTTTTGCTATGAAAAAGCATGGGGCTCAACTTAGAGCCTCAGGCGACCCTTATTATTCTCATCCAGTAGAAGTTGCAGGTATTTTAACCAAGTTCAAGCTTGATGATTCTTCAATCATCGCTGGACTTTTGCACGATACGGTAGAAGATACAGACACAACAATAGAAGAGGTTAGGCAGTATTTTGGAGAACAGGTAGCTTCTATTGTTGATGGTTTGACCAAAATCGCTCTTATTGAGCAAAAGTCCTCATCTTCTAGACAGGCAGAAAACTTTAGAAAGTTGCTTCTTGCAATGTCAGAAGACATAAGAGTGCTTTTAATCAAACTTGCAGACAAAAGAAAGCGTATTTCTAAAGAAACACTAGACATTTATGCTCCTTTAGCTGAGCGTATTGGTATGCAAGAAGTAAAAACTGAGCTAGAAGAGTTAGCTTTTTATCAATTATATAGAGAAGCTCATGATTCTATTGTTGCTCGTCTAAACTTTTTAAGAGAGCAAGGAAGCAACCTTGTTCCAAAGATTATAAAAACCTTAGAGCAAGATATGGAAAGTGGAGGCGTAAAATGCCAAGTTTCTGGTAGAGAAAAAACTCCATATTCTATATGGAGAAAGATGCAGCAAAAAAACGCATCTTTTGAACAGTTATCAGATATTATGGCGTTTAGAATTTGCGTAGATGATATTTCTGCTTGTTATCAGGCATTGGGTATTGTTCATAGCAAGTATCATATGGTTCCTAGACGTTTTAAGGACTACATATCTACGCCTAAGCCTAATGGATATAGGTCAATACACACTGGTGTTATTGGGCCAGAAAACACTAGAATTGAAGTCCAAATTAGAAATTTTGAGATGCACGAAATCGCCGAAAAAGGCGTTGCTGCTCACTGGGCATATAAGCAAGGACAAAAAGCAGAAGGCAAAAACTTTAGGTGGATTAGAGAGTTGCTAGATATTTTAGAGCACACTAGTAATCCAGAAGAATTTTTAGAAAATACTAAGTTAGAAATGTATAATGATCAAGTATTTTGCTTTACTCCCAAAGGAGACCTAATTAGCCTACCAACTAATGCTACTCCTGTAGATTTTGCTTATGCTGTGCATTCATCTGTTGGAAACACTTGCGTTGGCGCCAAAATAAATGGAGAAATAAGACCTCTTAGAACCGTGCTTAATAATGGTGATCAAGTAGAAGTCTTGACCTCAAAAGCACAATCTCCATCAGTTGAGTGGGAGAGATTTGTTGTAACCGCTAAGGCAAAATCTTCGATTAGACGTTATATTAGGGCTCATAATCGTGACAAGTTTATAGCTCTTGGTAAAGAACTTTTAGAAAAGTTATTTAAGTCCGAAAAACTAGATTTTCATGAAAAATCTTTAACATCGGTTATGCCTAATTTTGAGGCAGAATCTGTTGATGATATTTATGCTAAAGTTGGTGAGGGTATTGTTAGTGGTTGGGATGTTATGCGTGCGGTTTATCCAGCATACAAGCAATCTAAACTAGACAAGATTGTGCAATCTATTAAGGTTCCAGCTTTTAAGAAAAAGAAAAAAGATATTTCTCCTCTTACAATCGAGGGGTTGGTTTCTGGTATGGCAATACAATTCTCTGGCTGTTGTCACCCTTTGCCAGGAGATCATATTGTTGGTATTGTTACCACCGGCAAAGGCGTTGCTGTTCATAGAGCAGATTGCAAAACTTTAGAAAAATTTAAGGATGAGCCAGAAAGATGGCTTGATATATCTTGGGGAGAAGGTGCTCAAGTCCAAAAACATATTGCTCGTCTAAAACTAATGCTTAGCAATGAGCCAGGCAGTTTGGGAGAAATATCAAACACATTGGCAAAAACCAATACAAATATATCTAACCTAAATATTGTATATAGAACAGTAAGTTATTTTGAAATAATTATTGATGTGGAAGTTAAAAACGTTGACCATCTTGATGATGTAATTGCATCACTAAAGTCTTCTAAGTCAGTTAGTTACGTGGCAAGAGCGTAGTAGGAAAAAAGATGTTTAAACGAAGAAACCCTCTAAATTTTATTCAAAAAATTAAGAATTTGTTTTGGCCAAGTCTTAGTTGGAACAGATACGGCAAGTATTTGGTTCTAAAACTAAATCGTTTGGGTGGTGACAATTATTCAATTTCTGCAGGTTTAGCTTGCGGCGTTGCTATTTCTTTTACCCCATTTGTAGGTTTGCACTTTTTATTAGCGGCATTAACTGCAATTATGATTAGGGGTAATATTTTGGCAAGTGCTATTGGAACCGCTATTGGAAACCCTTCAACCTTCCCATTTATATGGATTGCTACCCTTAATTTGGGCAAGCTATTTTTGGGGCAAGCACATACAAGCGATATTCCTTTTTTGGAGGTTTTTCAAAATGCTATAAAATCTTTTGTAACTGGAGATTTTAGTTCTTTTGCACAAGATGTTTGGCCTGTTATGCTGCCAATGTTAGTCGGTAGTATTCCGTTTTATATTGTCTCTTGGGTTGTGTCTTATTATTTGGCAAGAAGAGCCTTAGACGAGGTCAAGAAGTTAAGAAAAAGAAGAAGCGAAAAAAGAAAAGCAAGGTTGGAAAAAATATGATTATTGGACTAGGCAATGATTTGTGTAATATTAGAAGAATAGAAAAAGTCTATAATAAATTTGGCAATAGATTTATAAACAAGTGCTATAGTCAAGATGAGCAAAATGAGCTTGCTTATTTGAAGCCAAATAACAAAAGATATGTAGCATCTCTTGCCAAGAGGTTTGCAGCCAAAGAAGCTGTTGTAAAAGCTATGGGAACTGGTTTTAGTAAGGGTGTTTGTTGGAACGAGATTGAGTTGTTGCACCACAATACTGGACAGCCTAAAATTAATCTTTTGGGGCAGAGTAAAAAAACTTTGCAATCAATTGTCCTTGAGTATAAAATATGGGTAACTTTGAGTGATGATTATCCTTGGACACAAGCAGTTGTGATAATAGAAACTAACTAATTGGAGTATAAGATAAATGGAAAAAACAGCCACAACCGCAGAAACAATAAAAACTGTAATCTTTGCAGTTGTGATTGCAATGCTTATTAGAACTTTTTTGTTTGAGCCTTTTAGAATACCATCTGCTTCAATGTATCCTAACCTATATATTGGGGATTTGCTTTTTGTAAGCAAGTCTAGCTATGGTTATTCTAAGCATTCTTTTCCATTTAGTTTTGCGGGTTTTGATGGCAGAATTTGGCAAGACAAACCTCAAAGAGGAGATATTGCCGTTTTTAAGTTTCCGCAAGATAACAAAACAGATTATATAAAAACAGTAATCGGGCTACCAGGAGACAAAATTAGGCTAGAATATGGTCGTTTATACATCAATAACAAAAGAGTTGAGCGAGAAGAAGTTAGCAATTTTGTGCTTTCTAATAAAGATGGCTCAGTAGAAAAATTTATAAAATATGCAGAAGTATTGCCAGAAGGCAAGACGCACAATATTTTGGAATCATCAGATAGAGATGTTGTTGACAATGTTCCAGAAGTTATTGTTCCTGCAGACAACTACTTTGTTATGGGTGACAATCGTGATAGATCAGATGATAGCAGAATGAGCGTTGGCTTTGTTCCAATAGAAAATTTTGTTGGCAGAGCAAACCTTATATTCTTTTCTTACGATCCAAATGTTGGAGCATGGTATATGCCTTGGACTTGGGGCAAAAAAGTTCGTTGGAATAGAATATTTAAAAAAATATAAAATAGGAAAATAAAAAATTTATGGAAGAATTGCAAAAAACACTAAACTACAGATTCAATAACCAAATCTTGCTAAAACAAGCAATAACTCATAGTAGCATTACCTCCAGATTATCTGGTAACTACGAGCGATTAGAGTTTTTGGGCGATAGAGTATTAGGTGTTGCTGTTGCTTCGATGATGTATCAGACTTTTAGCAATGAGCCTGAAGGAAATTTGTCGCAAAGGTTTATGGCATTAGTTTGCAAAGAAACTGTAGCTTCTAAGGCAAGAGAATTAGGGTTACAAAATTTTATAAGATCAGACGGCTTAGATATAAATAATAATGATAGTGTTTTAAGCGATGTGTGCGAGGCAATAATCGGAGCAATTTATATAGATGCAGGAGCAGAAGTTGCAATAGATTTTGTAAAGCCCCATTGGCAAAATATGATAAATACTCACATTTCTCCTCCCAAAGATGCAAAGACCAGTCTTCAAGAGATTGCTCATGAAAAAAAACTAACACCTCCAGTATATAGCATTATTAGCAAATCTGGAAGTGAGCATAAGCCTGTTTTTGCAGTTGAGGTAAAAATTGCAGGTATGGAGCCACAAGTAGGTATTGGTGGTAACAAAAAAATGGCAGAGCAAAATGCCGCCGAAAAAATGTTAATTACCTTAGGAGCAGAAAATGACAAATAATAACAAAACAAGATGTGGTTTTGTAAGCTTAATCGGAGCTCCCAATGCCGGAAAATCTACAATTACAAACAATTTTGTTGGCTCAAAGGTTTCTATTGTTTCTCCTAAGGCGCAAACTACCAGATCAATGGTAAAAGGTATTGGTATTTATGAAGACACACAGATAATTTTTATAGATACTCCTGGAATATTTAAGCCCAAACGTAGGCTAGACAGATCTATGGTTGCTTGTGCATGGAATGGTGCAACTAGCGGTGATATAGTTGTTTTGGTTGTTGACGTAAAAAAAGGCTTAGGCGATGAAACAAAAAAAATTATAGACGAGCTAAATAAGCAAAAAACTCAAGCAATATTGCTCTTAAACAAAATAGATTTAATCTCAAAAGAAAAATTGCTTCCGCTAATTGCCAAGCTAAATGATTATGGTAACTTCAAAGAGATTTTTATGGTCTCTGCTGCTACGGGGCAAAATATTGATGATTTTTATAAGTATCTTGCTAATAATTTGCCACTATCAGAATGGTA
>CAYJKS010000022.1:5676-11154 GCA_964370705.1 uncultured Azospirillaceae bacterium | reverse complement strand
TGGCTGTTGAGCTAAAAAGGTGGAATATTTTGGTAGATGATTCTGCTGGAAAACCTTTGTCGCAAACGCCTATTGGTATATTTTTTAGGCTAATAGCTAAAAATGCTGAAAATAATTTTGATGCCATTGACTTTTTGAGCTTGCTAAAACATCCAATTACTAACAATGCACAAGAAACTGGGGTTTTTAGGCGTCAGGTTAGATTGTGGGAAAAAACAACTCTTAGAGATAAGCAACAAAATGCTGAGCTAAAGGCGTGGGAAGATAATATAAAAGAGCAAATGCGAGAGTTCTTTGAGCTACTACAAGAGCCTCAAGCAGCTTTTGGGGAGCTTATAAAATCGCACATAAAAATTGCAGAAGCATTGGCAGCTACTTTGGATAAAAGCGGTGCAGATATTTTGTGGGTTGGCGATGACGGCGAAGCTATGGCAGATTTGCTAAGTGATTTAATAGAAAATGCTCAAACCTTGGGTAATATTCCTAAAGGGCAATATTTGGAGTTGATTCAAGCTATTTTTGCAGGTAGCACTGTTAGGGCAAAATTTGGCTCACATCCTCGCTTAAAAATATTAGGTCCTATTGAAGCTAGATTAACAAAGTTTGATTGTGTTATCATCGGCGAAGTAAACGAAGGTATTTTGCCAGCAAATCAATCTAGTGGGGCGTGGCTTTCTCGCCCAATGAAAAAAGATTTTGGGTTTCCGCTACCAGAAAAAACTATTGGAATTTTGGCTCATGATTTTTCTCAGCTATTGGCCGGAAAAGAGGTTTATTTGACTAGAGCAGAAAGAGTTGAGGGAACACCAATGGTAAAATCTCGTTGGTTAATGCGTATAGAAACCGTTTTAAGAGCTGCTAATATTGATAGTTCTGCAATATATAATTCTTATAATATTTTGGCTCAAAACTTGGATAAATCTTTGAGCTATGAACCAATATCTGCTCCTAATCCCAAACCTCCACTTGAGGCACGTCCAAGAGAATTGTGGGCAAGTGCAATAGAAAACTTAATGCGTGATCCATATATTGTCTATGCACGCTATATCTTAAAGCTAAAGCCATTAGATGACATAAAAGCTAAAGCGAATATGAGTGACTTTGGTAATATTGTGCACAAAATTTTGGAAGAGTTTAATAAAAAATATCCACACAATCTTCCAAGTAACGCTAAAGAAATTTTATTAGAAATGGGGGTAGCAGCTTTTGCAAGTAGTTTGGACAAAGTTAGCTACGAGAACAAGGTTTTTTGGTTGCCTAGTTATCAAAAGATTATTGATTGGATTTTGAGCAAAGAAGAATTTTATCGCAATGAGATTAGTCAGGTTTATAGCGAGGTTTCGGGCAGATATAGCTTTGATGCAGTTGGTGGAAGATTTACTATTGGCGCAAAGGCTGATCGTATAGATAAAAATATATTTGGCGAGCTTAATATTATAGATTATAAAACTGGCTCAGCAAGAACCAAAGAGCAAATAAAGTTAGGATACGCTCCACAATTGCCAATTGCAGGTATTGTTGCTCAAAATGGCGGTTTTGAAGAGATAGAACCTGCCAAAATTAATAGTTTGAGCTATTGGCAACTAGATGATAAAGAAACAAAAATTGCTGAAAATGTTGAAGATATTTTAGATAATAATCTAAAAAACATAAAAGAGCTTATTAATATTTTTGATAATGTAGAAAAGCCATATATTTGTCAGCCGAATCCAAAATTTGCACCCAAATACTCAGATTATGAGCATTTGTCACGCATAAAAGAATGGGGAGTTGTTGAAGATGAAGAATAATATGTCTCCAAGTAATGATGCTTTGAGCAAAATTGCCAATACTCAACAACAAAAAGCGTCTAATCCCAACAAATCTGTGTGGGTTGGAGCTAGTGCAGGCACTGGCAAGACAAAGGTTTTGTCAGACAGGGTGCTTAGACTTTTGTTGAGCGGGGTTAATCCTAGCAAGATTTTGTGCTTAACCTACACTAAAGCGGCAGCAGTAGAAATGAATTCTCGTATTGCTAAAAGATTAAGCAAATGGGTAGTTATGCCTGAAGAAGAGCTACAAAAAGAGCTTGTTGGCTTGTATGGGAACATTCCACAAGAAAACAAAGAGATTATGTGTAAGGCACGTCAGCTTTTTGCAATTTTGTTAGATACAGCAGGTGGAATTAAGATTCAAACTATTCATAGTTTTTGCCAAGAAATACTAAAAAGGTTTCCCCTAGAAGCAAAGATCTCGCCATATTTTGAGGTTATGGATAATAGAGGTTCTAAAGAAGTTATAGAGCAGATAAAAAACAAGCTAATTGCCACTATAGAAAATAACCCACAAAGCGAAATAGCTGAAGCTATGAGGTTTTTGACAAGTAATGTTAGCGAGGCAAAGTTCGCAGATGTTATTTCTGCAATTATTAAGGAACGTAACAAGCTAGGACAAATCTTGCAAAAGAAAAATAAGCAAGAATTGCTAGAAGAGCAAGCATCAATTTTGGGTATTAGCCTTTTTGATAATAAAGCAGATGTTATAAGAGATTTTGAGAATAACCTTCCAGTTGATAAGTTAAAAGAGCTATTAGGAGCATGGGGAGGCTCTTTGGGCAAAAAAACAGATGCAGAAAAAGCAACAAAACTTGCACAGGTTTTGGAGGTTTTTGACTGGAATATATATATAAGTATTTTTTTAACAGCAGATAGTAATCCTCAAAAAGTGGCGGCAACAAAGGCGGTATTAGAAAAAAAACCATGGGTTGAAGAGGTGTTTTTTGCTGAGGCTCAACGGATTTTGGAATGTCTTGGTATAATAAAAGCCATCAATGTTTTGCAGTCAACAAAAGCAATACTTCTGCTAGCAGACAACTTGCTTTGTGCGTATGATTATTATAAAAAAACGCATGCTCAAATGGATTTTGAAGATATTATTATTTTGACCCGCAAACTTTTAGAAGACAAATCTGTTGCTAGTTGGGTTTTGTTTAAGCTAGATGGTGGAATCGACAATATTTTAATTGATGAGGCTCAAGACACATCTCCTAACCAATGGGAAATTATAAAATCAATTAGTGAGGAGTTTTTTGCAGGTTCTGGTGTTAAGCAAGAAAAAAGAACAGTTTTTGCAGTAGGTGATCGCAAGCAATCTATTTATAGCTTTCAGGGAGCGGATCCAGATAAATTTGATGAGATGAAAGAATATTTTTCGGGCAAGAGTAATGACTTTGAAAAAATAAATTTGGAAGTCTCTTTTAGGTCAACGCCAGCGGTTTTGGACATTGTTAATAATGTTTTTGCCAATAATCTAATTAAGCAAGGGGTTGGCGCTAAAGATGAAGTTATTAATCATATTGCTTTTAGGCAAGGAGAGGGCGGAAAAGTAGAACTATGGGATATTGTTGAGCCAGAAAAAGAAGAAAAACAAACTACTTGGCTACCACCAGCAGACCAAAAATCTAATACTTCTACTAGTAGTTTTTTAGCAAAAAAAATTGCACAAAGAATAAAAAAAATGGTCGAGGGTAAAGAGATTTTAGAATCGCAAAATCGTCCCATAAGATATGCTGACTTTTTGATTTTGGTTAGAAGAAGAAATGCTTTTGCTCAAGAGATTATTAGGCAATGTAAAGCTCTTGATGTGAACGTATCTGGAATAGATAGAATAAAATTGTTAGAACAAATTGCTATTCAAGACTTGATTAGTTTGGGAGAGTTTTTGCTTTTTCCAGAAGATGACCTAAGCCTTGCTGAGGTGCTAAAATCTCCGATATTTAGGCTAGATGATGAAGATTTGTTTGAGCTTTGTTATAAAAGAGAATCTAGCTTGTGGCGTAGCTTGCAAAAAAATCAAAAATATAAAAATATTACTCAAGAGCTAAAGAGTTTATTGTCCATGACAGACTATACTCGTCCATTTGAGCTATATTCTTATGTCTTAAATGAGCTAAAGGGCAGATATTACTTCTCGCAAAGAATGGGGCTGGAAGCAGAAGATGGGTTAGACGAGTTTATGAACCTTACGCTTAGTTTTGAGCAAAATAATATTGCGTCTATGCAAAAGTTTATTGATTGGATAAAAGAAGACGATAATGAGATAAAAAGAGAGTTAGAGCAAGGACAAAATGATATGGTCAGGCTCATGACTATTCATGGCTCAAAAGGGTTGCAAGCACCAATTGTGATTTTGCCAGATACTACAACAGTGCCACAATGCAAAAAAGAAGCAGAAATTTTGTTTTATCAAGATGTGTTTTTTTATCCATCTTGTGGTGGTGACTATGAAGATGTTTGTTTATCTATAAAAAATGAACAAAAAGAAAAAACTTTAGAAGAGTATCGCCGATTGATGTATGTTGCCTTAACTAGAGCAGAAGATAAAATGATATTTTGCGGTTATGTTAATTCTAAAAAATCTCCAGATAACAGTTGGTATAATTTGTTTAAGAATAGCATAAAAGAAATTAGCACCCAAAATGTGGCTCAAAAAACTTGGGAATATGAGACTAAGCAAACAGTTTCTCCCAAAAATGCTAAAAATGATGAAAGTAGCCTACAAGCGCCAGCAACTCCAGATTGGATAAATAACCAGGCTCCAATAGAATCGCCCTTGGCAAAACCGTTGGCACCGTCAAGACCAGAAGAAGACACAACACCTAAGCTCTCTCCTTTATTGGTAAGTGAGAATAATAAGCTTTATAAAAAAGGTATTATAATCCACAAGCTTTTGCAGTTTTTGCCTAACATAGATGTTGAAAAGGCGTATGATATTGCTCAAAAATTTATAGTTAGTCAAGATGCAAATATTACTCAGCAAGAGGTGCAAAGAATGAGTAGAGAGGTTTGTGACTTGCTAGAAAATCCTAAGTTTGGAATGGTGTTTGGCAAAGACTCAAAAGCAGAAGTCCCAATAATGGGTATGATAGAAGGCAAGATTATTTCTGGACAAATAGATAGATTGGTTGTGGCAGATAAACAAGTTATTGCAATAGACTTTAAGACAAACCGTCCAGCGGCAAAAGACAGCGAATCTATTCCAAATATTTATCGACAACAAATGAGAATATATAAGCAGCTCTTAGCAAAAATATATCCTGACAAAGAAATAACAACTCTAATTTTATGGACAAACACTGCTAATATGATGGAAGTAAAATAATTTTTATTCTTTGACTTTAATTAAAAAAAATAGATACTAAATATATTAAAAGATATTATAAGCAGAAAGGAAAAATAATGACATCAATAAAAGATTCGCAATTTGAGGCAGAGGTTATAAACGCAAAAGGATTAGTTTTGGTAGATTTTTGGGCGGATTGGTGTGGTCCTTGTCGCCAGCTTGGCCCAATATTAGAAGAGCTAGAAGCAGAAATGAGCGGTAGTGCTAAAATTTGTAAAGTAAACGTAGATGAGTCTCCTAATTTGTCTTCAAACTATGGGATTAGAAGTATTCCAACAATGATTTTGTTTAAGGATGGCAAACAGGTAGATACAAAAA
>CAYJKS010000022.1:5198-5666 GCA_964370705.1 uncultured Azospirillaceae bacterium | reverse complement strand
CTCAAAGGCAGATATTGCTTCTTGGATAAATTCTTATAAATAATTTATATTACACAAAAAGAGCCTTTATGGCTCTTTTTTATTGCCTAAATATTGTATTGGGCTAATAATGAACTAAACTATTTAAATTTTATGTAAGAGAAAAAAATGACTCAAAAAAATGTAATATATTTTTCTACCTCAATCAAAAAACTAGTGTTTTTGTCCTTTGTTTCTATGGGCCTATATGAATTATATTGGGCATATAAAAACTGGCAAGTAATAAAAAGACAAGAAAAATCTGCAATAAACCCGTTTTATAGAAGTTGGATTTTGGGATTTGCTTATATTTTTTCGCTTTTGTTTTATATGGGCAAATCGATTAACAAAAGCACCAAATCTTTTATGTTTTGGTTATGCGCAATAGGATATATTATCTTTTTGTACCTGCAGATGTTTCTTAGCTTTTTGATGAGCCTTGGCACTCTG
>CAYJKS010000022.1:0-5188 GCA_964370705.1 uncultured Azospirillaceae bacterium | reverse complement strand
TATATTTATATGTGGGGATGCTTTTTGTTAGAATTCTTTTTTTGATTATTTTGCAAAAGCAAATAAATAGATATAACAACATCAAAACTAGTTCAAAATTAACGTTTGCTGATTGGTTAATATTGTTTGTTTCTGTTATTGCGATTGCGGCTAATGTCTTAATTTATAGTATAGGGGTTGGCAAATATAAGGAACAGCTAGATTTTATAAATAACGGAATATATAGTGAGGTTATAAAAAACTCATATAAGCATCTTGTTGCTTATGAGAAGGTTTGTCAAGACAGTGGCGAATCGCTTAGCTCATATCGCAAGTATTTTATGCTAAGACATCAAGACGCTCTAGAAAAAACTAGTGTGGCTCTAATAAGACACGATATGAATATGGCAGAAGCGATGGGGCTTTTATCTAAAGAAATGCAACAAAAGATTTATTATGATTCAAAAGCCGAGATAGAAAAAAGACGTCATAAAGCCATAATAAAAGCTCTTAGCAAAAACCAAAATACTCCTGCATCTCTTATTATTTGGAGTAATGATTATGATGATTTGATGACTACTAAACAGTTTTGTGAATTTATGAACAAAAACGCAATAAGTAGTTTGAGGCAAAATTTAGAGTTAGAAAATGTTATGAGTAATGTCTTAAGCTATTCATAAAAAAATAGAACTATTATTAAAATAGTTCTATTTTTTTTTGCAAATCTCTTTAGAGTTTATTTGCGTTCATCTTCAACCATTTCTTCTGGCTCGTAGATTGTTGTTGAGTCTATGAGCTCAGCTACTGGTTTTCTCCAAGATTTTTGAGGAAGAACTTTTGGCTCTTCAAATGCTTTTCCGCAAATATCTACCCCAAGACTCTTAAGAGCAGACTCTATTGGTAAGAACAAGTCAGAATTGAACTCTGAGCTGTCTTTTGTCTTATGAGACATACCAACAACGCGTCCTCTATCATCTATTAGCACGCCGCCAACAGTAACAGCTTGAACAAATGTGTCGGCAACAATTTCTGCGGTTTGGTTTGCACCATATCTATAGCCGCTAACTTTTACGTTGTTTTCAAGATAGCCTTCGCCACTATCTTCAAAATTGCTTAATCCAATAGTCATAAAGTCTCCTGCACCAACGCTTGGCAAGTCTAGGTTAAGAGTAAGAGGAGTATAATTTACAGGCTCGTCCAAAACTAGTAGAGCCGTATTTTGGCTTGGGTTTATTCTAAATGCTTTTGCCTTAGCTTTTACACCACTAATTGTCTCAATATCAAAGATGTTATTGTCTTTGTTGATTAGGTCTGCAGAAGTCATAATAAATTGCTCAGAAACAAGCAATCCTGCGCCTTTTTTTCCAGAGGCGTTGGCAACAGAAACAACCGCAGATCTAACTCTATAAACATTTTCTGGACCGAGGTTGTCATAATCATCATGCTCAACAATGCAAAGTTTGTTGTCGGCCATAGATGATGCGGTAATTGATTTTTGATCGCCATCAACAAGGTTTATAAATCCTGCTCCATCTATTCCTGCGGATTCTACAACTTCGCCAGTTTTGGTAATGTCTTGTCCATTTGCATAAGCAGATGTAGAGCTTCCGGCTCCTTCTGCAACTTCTTGAAAACCAGCCAAACTTCCAGAGCCCTCAAGTATAGCATCGGCGGCACCAGCAACTCCACTAGCAACAAAAGCAGCTGTTGCACCTGATGCTTCTACAGGAACAGGGATAGGAGCTACAACAATGCCAATTGTTTTGTTTGGAGTAATAGATTGAGCATCGGTAATCGTAATATTAACATCTTTGGCAGTTATATCTTGCACTCCAAATCCAGAAGAAGCAGAACCGCCATCTTCAATAACAGAGAACGAGCTTCCGCCACTAAGAATTTTTTCTTCATACTGGCATTTTATTGGGTTGCTAGCAATTTGTTTGTTGATTAAGTAATCTCTTTGAGCAAGCATATTCTCGTTGCTAACTCTTTTTGCAAGCATATTCTCAAAATCTGGTTGTGCACGCAAGTTTGATACGGCATCAGCAAAAGCACGCTCAATTAACATAATCTCGCCATTTTTTTCGCCTTCATGAACTTCGCCATATCCAATAGATTTGCCTTTCCACAAAACATTTCTTTTTGTTGTGTCCAAAATTCTCCACACGACTTTTATCTCAGATGTTCCATCTCTTTCATCTGTTTTTTGAGCTTTGTTCCAATTGTAGTTGTCACAAATATTCATATAAAAATCAGTGATTTCGGCAG
Source organism: uncultured Azospirillaceae bacterium (assembly GCA_964370705.1). Taxonomy (GTDB): domain Bacteria; phylum Pseudomonadota; class Alphaproteobacteria; order RF32; family CAG-239; genus JAFUYI01. The sequence continues at coordinate 2,941 of CAYJKS010000022.1, read as the reverse complement.
TTAGGATATATTCTGGTAAAGGAGTGTCTTTTTTTAGACATAGATCATTAGGAACATTAACTATATTGTAGCAGTCGCTAACCATATCATTAAAAATTTCTACAAAGCGCATATCTTTTTCTAAAATTCTGCCTTCGTTTAAGATTGCATCTTTGCTGTCACGGCGACAACCAAAGATTCTGAATCTATATTTTCCGAGCTTGTTAGAATAAGAATATTCGTTTTTGCCATCTTTGAGCCTAAAATCAACAAACTCTAGTTGCAATGAGGCAGTGTCTTCGCATTTAGGCTGAATTTGAGAATACAAAAAATCGTCATAAACAATATAGTTTTGAATATATTTTGGGTTAACTTCAGCTGGCTTGCAACTTGGACCATCGCATGGAGCACCACCAAGAATACTACCGTTTTTGTCACAAGTTTCACATGGGCCTGTTTCAAAAATTGCTCCGTTCTTGTCGCAAGTTTCGCATGGTCCTGTGTCAAAAATTGCTCCGCTTTTTTCGCAAGACTTACATGGGCCAGAATCAAAAATTGCTCCACTTTTATCCACAGACTGAGGTTCAAACATTCTTTGTTTGCTGTATAATTGGAACTCTTCTTCTTTTGGTTCCAATGTGTATGGGCTTGCTAGAGGAGTCATTCTTTTTTGAGGTTTAGGAGCACTAGGGCATGGTTTGTCGCATGCTGCAGGGCAAGTTCCATCTGTATGAAAGAACCCGTCATCGCTTTCTAGACACACGGCCTTAGCCTTTGCTGGCATAGTGTATAAGCAACCTACAATCAATGCTATTGCCGATAAAGCAAATCTATATTTTTTGGTTTTTTGCATTGTATTTTCTCCTAAATTTTAAACTCAAACCTCTTCCACCTCATTGAAAGAGCTTCTGCTATGTGTATTCTAAGCAATTTTTTTTCATTTTGCAAGTCTGCAATTGTTCTTGCTAGTCTTAAAGTGCGATGATAACCTCTAGCCGACAAGTTTGCTTTGTCTGCATAGGCAATAAGTAGAGATTTTGCATCCTCGTCCATTAGGGTTACTTTGTCTAACAAATCTCCTTGTAGCTCGGCATTAACTAGCTTGTTGTGTATTCCCGCATCTTCAAATCTTTGTTTTTGAATTTTTCTTGCGTTGATAACCCTTTGTTGTATCTCTTTTGAAGATTCTCCAGTTTTTATGCCTGCCATATCCCAAGCATTGATGGCAGGAACTTCTATTTGTATGTCGATTCTATCTAGGAGCGGTCCAGATATTTTTGATTGATATTCTTCAACACATTTAGGGGCACGACTGCAAGCCATGAGCTCGTTGCCATAATGTCCACAACGACAAGGGTTCATTGCTGCAATAAGCTGAAACTTAGAAGGAAACGTAACATGAGATAATACGCGAGAAACGCTGACATAACCGTTTTCTAGGGGTTGCCTAAGTGCTTCTAGACTTGATTTTGAAAACTCTGGCAATTCGTCTAAAAATAACACGCCGTTATGAGCTAAAGATATTTCTCCAGGTCTTGCTTTTCTGCCACCACCGACCAAAGAAGGCGTTGAGGCACTATGATGCGGATCTCTGTATGGTCTTTCAAAGTTTAAGTAGCCGTTTTTTAGTTCGCCAGCAATAGAGTGAACCATACTTGCTTCTATGGCTTCGTTAGTGCTCATTGGTGGCAAGATTGAGGGCAGTCTTGAAGCAAGCATAGATTTGCCAGAGCCTGGCGGACCAACCATAATCACATTATGTCCACCAGCTGCAGCAATTTCCATTGCTCTTTTTGCGCTCTCTTGTCCTTTGATGTCCTTCATGTCTAGGAGGCATTCTTTGGGATTGTTTTTTCTTGCTTGAGGTTGTGGTATAGAAATGTCGCCTTTTAGGTGGTTGATTAGTTCTAGCAAGTTTTGAGGAGCAATAATGTTTTTAACATCAGCCCAAACAGCTTCGCTTCCTTGATTATGTGGGCAAATTATTGCACCATTTTGTTTTGCAACCTTAACAGCAACAGGCAAAACTCCATTAACATCAACAATATTACCGTCTAAGCCTATTTCTCCCAAGACTATGTATGGAGCAATTTTTTCTTTGGGAACAATGCCCATGCTAACAAGCAAGCCCAAGGCTAAAGGTAAGTCAAAATGAGAGCCCTCTTTTTGGAGGTCTGCAGGGGTAAGGTTTATGGTGATTCTTTTGGGTGGAAAACTTATGCCCATAGAAAAAAAGGCAGCTCGCACTCGTTCCTTGCTTTCTGCCACAGTTTTGTCAGGAAGTCCAACAATTGTAAAAGAGGGCAAGCCAGCAGATATTTGAGTTTGTAGCTCAACATCTAAAATTTCTAACCCATTAAAAGCAACTGTCTTTATTTTAGATAGCATTTCTTACCACCTAGGAGCAGACTCAAATTCTCTCCATTTGCGGGTTGGGTATGTGTTTGTAGTAAGAGGATCAAAGATTGCAGGACGAGATGGAATATCTTTTACACGCACATAGCATTCGTCTCTTTCAAAAGCTTGGGCACATTCTTCGGCAGTAGATGTTGCTGTATCGCTACAACAAATTAAGTCGCCAGTGGTTTTGTCTTGCAACAAAATCATGCTATTGATGTTTTGTGATGACGCGGCCAAAACTATCATACCTGTTTCTTGTGGTTGTTTTGGTGCACAAGCAGATAGTAACAAAACGCAAAACATATATAATAAAGTATTTTTTATCTTCATATTCCAATCCTTTGTAGATATTTTTACCATATAATAATGGCAATTGCATTTATTTGCAATAAATTTTTTGGACAATATAGATAAAAAAATAGATACAAAAAAAACTTGCTAAAATAATATTTTAGTGTATATTACCTTCGTCCCTTGCCAGAGCGATTAGGCTTTGGCTATACATTAATTTGTTAGCACATTAGTGTTAACGTTGTTGAGAATCCACAAGGAGATATTTATA
>CAYJKS010000021.1:0-11203 GCA_964370705.1 uncultured Azospirillaceae bacterium | reverse complement strand
TATATTTTGCTCATTATTTATTGGATTTTCTACAGCAGAAACATTTAGTCCAAATATTGGCTTAGGACTAGTGGCAAGATTTTGGGCAGAGATAGTTTTTGTTTCTAAAGAATCTTGAACCTCTTCTACCTCATCAAAATTCTCAAACCTAGGCAAATATATAGAAAATTTTGTTCCCTTGTCAACTTGACTATCTACTTTTATAAAGCCATTATTTTGCCTTACAATTCCATAGACCATCGCAAGTCCCAAACCTGTTCCAGAACCAACAATATTTTGTTTTGTAGAAAAAAACGGCTCAAAAATACGACTTAAATTCTCTTTTGTTATGCCATGACCGGTATCAATAACATCTATTGCAACAAACTCTCCTGCCTCAATCTCATCTTCGCCAATTTGCTGTTTGGATAAGAGTTTTTCTGTTCTGGTTACAATATTTAAGGATCCATTACCTTGCATTGCATCTTTTGCATTAATTGCCAAATTAATAATTACTTGCGACAACTGATTAGGGTCGACCTTTATAAATCCCAAGTCAATCCCATGATGAAACTTAAGGACAATTCTTTCTCCCAAAACGCGGTTTAGGGTTTGACTAAGCTCAATAAAATTCTCTGTAATGTCAATAAGTTTTGACTGCAATGGCTGCTTGCGAGAAAAAGCTAAAAGCTGCTTTACTAAGCCTGCTGCCCTATTGGCATTGTTTCTGATTTGATTTAGGTCATTAAACGAGGGATCGCCAACGCCAAGTTGCTGGATTAACAAATCCGTAAAACCAATTATTGCTGTGAGCAAGTTATTAAAATCATGCGCAACACCACCTGCAAGTTGTCCCATTGCTTGCATTTTTTGAGCTTGAGCATATTGAACCTCTAGGCTTTTTTGCTCAGTTGCATCAATTATATATATCACCAAGCCATCTGCCTGAGAGTTAGGCAAATGATGCAGCTTCTTCATTGGAGTAATATAGGTAATGGCTGCAAATTTTTCTTGTGTTAAATTAACATTTAATGGCACCACACTCTTTTGATTATTTATTACATTATCAAATTCTTTTTTTAAATTTTTGTGATGTTGATTGCTAATATAATCAAAAAGATTATTACTGATAATTTCTTGACCATCTGGTGACAAGAACTTTGTTGCATTAGAGTTGCAATTGCTAATTATGCCATCTTTATCAACAAAGACTATCCCTATTGGGGCAAAATTAAACAACCAACTATTCTCATCTATTATATTATCTAGTTTTTGCTGCAAATCTTTATTATTAGGCAAATCTGCCACAACTACCGATCTAATTTTTATCTTGTCGTCATCTCTATAGTTGACTTGCCTTACAAATAATTCTTTGGCGTGACCTTCTTTGTCTAATATATGAATAACGCCGTTCCATGCAATATTATTAGGAGGCAACAAAGAGTTTGAGCTAAGCTTATCTTTTAGACTTGAGCCAATAAGATTATCTTGACTGCTACCAATATATTGGGCAAACGCATGATTGCAATACTCTATATTATAATCCTTGTCTACAACATAAAGCCCAACAGGTGCATCGTCCAAAAAGCTATGAAGCCTTTGACGCTCTGATTGAAAAACTTGTTCCATATTATATTCGGCAGTAACATCATTAAAGCTCCAATACAAATATGTGTCTTTTTTTATTTTTTTAATAGAAAAAGCTGTTTCAAAAATATCTGTCTTTTTTAGATAAATTGGCTTAAAAACTATCTCTAACCAAGTTTCGTTATTATTTATACTCAAAGACAAAACAACACTTTGAGCAATAAGCGCTGCATGGGCATCCTTTAGGCGCTGAAAAGCAATGTTATTATTACGATGAGGAGTTAAGTTTTTTTCTAAAAAATCAATAATATCGCCTTTGCAAAAAAGCTCTTTTGCCTTATCATTTTCTAGAATTATTTGCCCTTTGGTGTTATCTATTCTTTTTGCCTTAGAGCTTAGACTAATAACCTCATTTGCAAAGCCACCAAAATTTATGGCCTTTTCGCCAGCTCTTAGTGTTATAAGTGACAATACCAAGCAATAAATTGTTATAAAAATTGCAATTGCTAAAAACCAAATCAAATACTTAGGAACAAGTATAAGCAGCAAAATAGAAACACTCAAAAAAAGAAGAGAATATGACAAGCCTATAAGTCTTTTTTGCAAAAGCCTATCTGGTCTAATTAGTTTTTTGTTGCTTTCCATACTCTCTTCTTTTATCTAAGTTAGGTTATAATATCTGCATGAGTTTTTCCTGTTCTTAGCTCAACTTCTGCAATATCTGTTGCAATTTTTGCTAAGTCTTTTACTGTTTCTAGTGCATCTGATGTTATATTAGTGTTTTCTAACTTTTCTATATAAACCCTCAAAGTTGCACCACTACTACTTGTTCCAGATAAACGATAAACAATTCTTGAACCATTACTAAACAAAATTCTCATACCGTTTTCGGTAGATGAATTGTCAACAGGATCAACATATACAAATCTCTCGGCAACTTCAATCTCATACCCATTCATAGTCTGACCTTTTAGGCTTGGTAGCTTTTGTTTTAGGTCTTCAATAAGATTGTTTGCAACATCTTTTGGAATATCATCATAATCAAAACGCAAATAATAGCTCCTACCATAGGCTTGCCAATGATTTGTAGTGATTTCTTCTACTGATTTATTAGTAGCTGCAATAATGTTTAGCCAGAACAAAACTGCCCAAATACCGTCTTTTTCTCTAATATGATTAGAGCTTGTGCCAAAGCTTTCTTCACCACAAAAAGTTATGCGTTTGCTGTCCATTAGGTTTACAAAATACTTCCAACCCGTTGGAACTTCATAATACCCAATACCTTTGTTCGCAGCAACTCTACCAACAGCACTAGATGTTGCCATAGATTTTGCCACACCATAAATGCCGTCTTTGTATTCTGGAATATACTCAAAATTGTCGGTCAATATTGCCAAGCTATCACTTGGAGAAACAAAGAATTTTTTGCCTAGAATCATGTTTCTATCGCCGTCACCATCATTGGCTGCGCCAAAGTCAGGAGCGTCATCTGCATACATAATATCTACTAGCTCTTTTGCATAAACCAAGTTTGGATCTGGATGCAAACCGCCAAAATCTGGCAAAGGAGTAGCGTTTATAACAGAACCTTTAGCTGCACCTAAAATATCTTCAAATATTTTTATTGCATAAGGACCTGTAACCGCATTCATTGCGTCAAACTTCATAGAAAAACCATTAGCAAAAAGAGTTTTAATTTTATCAAAATCAAAGATTTTTTGCATTAGCTCAACATAGTCATTTATGGGATCAATAATCTCAATTTCCATATCACCATATTTTTGAACCCCAATCTCACCTAGGTCAACATCATCACCATTTATGATTTTGTATTCGCTAATTTTTTTGCTATTTTCATAAATATTGTCACTAACTTGGCTTGAACATTGCCCGCCTGTTTCTGTAGAGTATTTTATACCAAAATCACCGTCAACTCCCGCAGGATTATGCGATGCAGTTAAGACAAAAGCACCATTTGTTTTGAGCTTTAAGATCAAGTTAGATGTTGCTGGAGTAGACAAATATCCTCTTTGACCAATATAGAGTTTTTTGATGCCGTTTCCTGCAGATATTTTAATAAGTTTTTGAATTGCAATATCGTTATAATAACGTCCGTCACCACCAACTAAAAAAGTTTTTCCTTCTGGTTTTATTTCATCAAAAATACTTTGCATAAAGTTCTCAAAATAATTTGCCTGAAGCAAAACTTGCGACTTTTTTCTAAGTCCTGCTGTGCCCATTTGTTGGTCGTTATATGGGATTGTTGATATAATTTCTATCATAATCACTCCTTTTAAAAATTGTCCTAAGCATCTTTGTTATAAAGACACCAATTAATATCAATAATTTATCATCATAGATAAAAAACTCAAGAAAAATAATTTTTTTGCAACGATTGTTTTATAAGAGCTATGGACATATAAATTCTGCCAAATCCCTAATTTCTTGCTTGGCAGCAATATGAGATAAGGTTAGTTTGTGCTTTAGCTCCTTAGAGTTTAAGTCCAAAACTGTTAATCCCTGCATAAAGAGTTCCTTATATATAACTCTGTCTTTTATAGATTTTGCAACCCTAAAACCACATAGTTTAGAAATAGAATTTAGCTTTTCAAAAACTTGGTTTTTGTTGCGAGAATTAAAAGCAGAAACCTTGTTACCAACAACAATCCAATTAAGCATAGTTTTGTTTTGTTGTGCCAAAGTTTTTTTTACCTCCCAAACATATTGAGCATAATGCCCTACTTGGTTATTGTTTTGGGAATCTATTTGCGACAAAACATTTAGATCGATAAGGCTGTCTGACATCGGCGTAATAAGGGTATTAGCAAACTGATGAGCAACATCAAACAAATAGTTTTTGTTACCAGCTGTGTCGATTATAATTGCATCGAACTTTGTTTTTAGTTGGTTTATGGCATTTTGCGAGTCTTTTATATGATTGCTGATTTGAGCATAGTCATCAACCGGAGCAATGGTCAAAATCTCTGGTGTGCAAATCCTAAAATCATTAGCTTGAGCAAATTGATTGCGATTATGAATATAGCGAGACAACGTTCCTTGTCTACCGTCCATGTCAACTGCCAAAACACTAAAGCCTTCTTGCAAAAGCTTTATTGCCAAATGCATTGATATTGTAGATTTGCCTGTGCCACCTTTTTCGTTACTCACAACAATTATATGAGCATTTTTATCTGTCATTATTTTTCTTAACTATATTTAGTGTTCTTGTTCATAAACAAAATTATACAAGAGTTATTTGTTTTTTTCAAATCAATACAAAGATTATTAACAAGGACATAATCAAACATAAAAAAATCGGCATAAATTTGCCGTTTTTTTTATTAAAATATTATATCTGTTCGTTTCTTCAAAAATCTTTTGACATCTTTAGGATTATTAACATCTATTTGCTTGTCATAAGGCACATAATCTTTGCCTTGTTTTTTTGCAGCTTTTTTATGAAGTAGCTCATAGTTCTTTATTGTTTGTCTAATCTGGGCCTCTGAATAATTGTTTGAAATATAGTCAACATTTTGGTTAAGTCCCTTAGACGCCTCAACCAAATCATCTGACAAATATGACTTTATTTCTTGCTCAATCTGCTCTTTAGTTTTGACAGTAGAAGTATTATCGGCATATGCCTGACTACAAGCAAAACCTAAAACAAGCACAAAAACAATTACTATCTTCATCTAAGCAAACCCTTTAAGTTAGTCTGTTCCAAGTATTTTCATTGAGTTAAACAAAATGTTTTCTAAATCTAAGCCTGTTCCTTGCTCAAATCCGTCCATCATCCAAACAAAACTTCTACCAAAAGGATCATTTGCATTAAACACATTGTCATAATTTTCTCTTAAAAGATTACCATAAGTTTCTGGCAAGTCACGAATCTTTTGATCATAACTGTCTGGAATTTTGTAACCAATGCTTCTTAAATGTTCTGTGGCAACCAACATATTATGTCTATTAACCTCTGGAGCTATCATTTCTTGACCTGATGCTGTGCCAAAAGTTGTTGCCTCACCAACATAGTCCAACCTACCATGCTGACCAGAACCACGCCAAGTTTCTATTCCGCTTTTATCCCTAGCCTTTGCCCATGGATCAACAGGAACAACTTCTTTTCCTGAGGCTAATCCAGAATTTTCATACAAAGGGGCTTCTGTTACAGAGTCTTCTACGGTATTGCCATAGTCAACATTATCAAAAACACCATCATTGGGAGCAATATCCCAGGGGTTTGCTGGCAATTGAGCTTCTGCAATTTTAGAAATACCAAAAACTGCAACAATTGTCATAATACCTAACAACTTATTCATTATTACCTCCACAATGTTCTACTACTATTTATAATATCATAAATTTATTTAAAAAAATAGTTACAATTAGGTTACATGTTGTTTTTTTTCTAACTTTTTTCATAATAAAAAATTACTTGTATTTTGAACTACCTTTGTGTTATAGTTAGCAAAAATTTGCTTATTTTGCAATAAAATACAAATATGTAACTTATTGCTATTTAGATAAAAGAGGTTATTTATGACAGAAGTTCTATTTAATGGCCATGCCGGAAGAATTGAGGGCCGTTACCATCAATCTAGCAACCCCAATGCTCCAGTAGCCTTAATTTTGCACCCTCACCCTCAATATGGTGGAACAATGAGCAATAAGGTTGTCTATACTTTGTTTTCTTGTTTTAAGGACTTAGGGTTTTCTGTGCTTCGATTTAATTTTAGGGGCGTAGGTCGCTCTCAGGGGCAATTCGAAGATGGACCAGGAGAATTATCTGACGCAACAATAGCCCTAGATTGGCTCCAATCAATGAACCCAGATGCAAAGCAATGTTGGATTGTTGGGTATTCTTTTGGAGCATGGGTAGGTTTGCAACTACTTATGCGCAGACCCGACATTAACAATTTTGTTGCTGTGTCTCCTCCTGCCAATGAAAAAGATTTTTCTTTCTTAGCTCCTTGCCCTACATCAGGCATAATTATTCAAGGCGGGCAAGATGATGTTGCAATCCCTTCAGCAGTTACATCTTTAGCAAAAAGACTAAATGCTCAACGTAGCGTTGATGTTGACTATGCAATGATAGAAGATGGTGATCATATGTATAATGGACACTTGGTTGACCTATACAAAATAACTGGCAACTATGTTATTAGCGCCGTGCAAAGAAAAGCCCCACAAAAAAAGAGACGTGGACGCAGACGCAAACCAGAAAATATTGATGATACAAACGACAATCAATACTTGCTCGAATCGGACGCAGAATCTGCTATTGATAATGATATTGATGACACACAAGAATAACTAACAAGTTTTTTCTTTTATCACTCTTAGAACATATAGTCTAATTGCACTAGATAAATTCTCGTCTTCTGCTCGGTTGCTGTCTATTTGAGTAATGAGTTTATTTATACTAACATTATTTTTTTGAGCAATTGCTTTTAGCTCTTCAAAAAACTCTTCTTCTATTGAGATAGAGGTTGAATGCCTTCCTGCAATTATTACAGATTTTTTTAGCATTTGGTTTTAGGCTTTTTTTCTAAAAGCATCAATAGACACTATGCTAGCTGTTTGAGCTGGCTCAGTTTGCTCTTGTGGCTCACTAACATTCATCTCACTACCGAAGCTAAGCCCAAATTGAGCAGAAGGATCGCCAAAATAAGTAATTGCACTAAAAGGAATTGTCATCAAACAAGGAATGTTATTAAAGCTCAAACTTACAGAAAAACTACTAACACCCACCTTCAAATCAGAGAACTGATGCTGAAGAACAATAGTCATCTCTTGAGGATATTGAGTTCTTATAACCTCGTCAATTTTTACTCTTGGATTGTCGGTTCTAAAAGAAATATAAAAATGATTATCTCCAGGAAGACCTTGTTTTTCTGCAATTTTTAGAGCATCAATTACCACGCCCTTTAAGGACTTTTCGATAAGTTTATCATAATTTATTTCGGTTAAGTTTTGTGACATTATATTACCTTTTTAGCAAAAAAAACAAAAAAGCCGTTCTGTTGCTAGGTGGCTACTCCCCCACTTATAACTAACCAAAGCTACAAGGATTTAGTTCGTCGCAGACTACACTAAGCAGCCAAAGCAACTGGTGCTACGTTATTATCGTTAGCATTTATTTACATTTGAACCGATAACGGTGGTATCTCACCGAACACAACTACATATCTTTATTATATCCCGTCTATCCTGTTTCACCCCCATAACAAAAAAAATGGTGGAGGTGCTGGGTACTGCCCCCAGGTCCGAAACACCTATTCCATAGCGTCTCTAGTGTCATAGTCAATTGCTTGACAATGCTTATTATACATTGAATAAAAATATTTTCAACAGCTTTTTTACTCAAAAATCTGTGGGTAAAATTATAGGCTCTTGGCTTTAAACTATTTGTTGGTATACTCAAAAAAATAAGGAGATTTATTATGACAAAAATTGCAATTTGGTGCAGACATAAAGATGACAATATTATTGGAATTGGCCCACATATTCCGTGGTATGTGAAGTCAGACTTTCAACGTTATAAACGCATTACAATAGAGCAAGCAATTGTTGTTGGGCAAAAAACTTATGAAAGTTTTCCAAACCAAACATTACCTAATCGCAAAATATATATACTAACTTTTGACAAAGATTATCAAGTATCTGATGCAAACAACCATTTTGTTATCAATAACATAAATGAGTTTAAGGACATAAACCAAGATCTATACATATCTGGCGGAGCAAGTATTTATAAGCTATTTATGTGTGGTGACAAAAAACTTATGCCAGAGATAGTTGTAGACTGCGAATATCATGGTGAGCTAGACCCCAACCTTGAGGGAGACAAAATTGACATTACAGAATCGGTTAATGTCTTGAGCAAAAAATATCGCCAAGTATCTGCAGATTTTGAGCTAGATAATATCATAACAAGAGTATATGCCCTAAAAGGTGAGTTTGTTGAACAAGAAGTTATAAAAAGAATAATAACAGCCATTGAGCAAGGAGAATAATAATGCAACAATATTTGGACACACTAAAAGATATCTTAGACAATGGCGTAGATAAAATGGATAGAACTGGAACAGGAACACGCTCTGTTTTTGGTCGCCAGATGAGATTTGACTTAAGCAAAGGGTTTCCAATAGTTACTACCAAAAAACTACACTTAAAAAGTATTATACATGAACTTTTGTGGTTTATAAAAGGAGATACAAATATTAAATATCTACAAGATAATGGTGTGAGAATTTGGAATGAGTGGGCTGATGAAAATGGCGATCTAGGTCCAGTTTATGGATCGCAATGGCGTAACTGGAACAACGAAGGAATCGATCAGTTAGCCGAAGTCGTAGAAAAACTAAAAAACAAACCAAATGACAGAAGAATAATTATCTCTGCTTGGAATGTGGGCAAAATCAATGAGATGAAGCTCCCTCCTTGTCACATGATGTTTCAATTTTATGTTGCAAACAACAAACTTTCTTGCATGCTTTATCAAAGAAGTTGCGATATGTTTTTAGGTGTGCCATTTAATATTGCATCTTATGCATTACTTACAATGATGTTAGCACAAGTTTGCAACCTAGAACTAGGAGAATTTGTGCACACTCTTGGTGATGCTCATATTTATCACAACCATTTTGACCAAGTTAAAGAGCAACTACAAAACAAGCCTTTTGACCTACCAAAAATGAAGATAAACCCTGAGGTAAAAGACATAAACAATTTTGTTTTTGAAGACTTTGAATTAGTTGGATACCAAAGCCATAGTGCAATCAAAGCTCCTGTTGCAGTTTAAGAAACAACCCTAATAATCATTATTTTGCCAACCTTTTGCAGCCCGACTCCACAACATTGGGCTTGCTTGGGGTTGCTCAAGATTTTTGTTTTCTTTAAGCAAACTTATTATTGGGTAACTTTTGTCATTATTAGGCAAAACATATATACCGCCAACTGTTGGGCTTTGACAATTAGTTGTAGAAGGCAAGCTAAAGGCAATGTTTTTGATTTTGCATCTTGCCATATCTGCAAAAATCCTCGCCTCCATATATTCTCCACTAAAACCATATACATCTGCCCAATCGGCAACTGCGTCTTTGGGCAAGCTTTTATAAATGCTTGCAAAAATCTCTTCATGACTGGGCAAGATTATGCCTTCACCTTTTATAAGTTTTTTAAAATCATCTAAGATTAGAGGATTTTTCCACCCTCCACCAAAAAGCAAGAATAATTTTGGCAAATCAAAATGCTTGGGCAAATAAGACAGGTTATATACATAACTATATGCACTCAAATACTCAACTGTTCTAAGATTATCTGCAAAAGAATAATTATTGTCATATATTATCTTATACCAATGCGGATCAGAAGATTTTGGTGGAGGCTTTAAATAAAAGTTTTGACCATTGTCAGCAATGGCAACATTGTCAAAAAGATTTTGCAGTAACAGAGGCTGAACTTTTCCGTTTGCACCATATTCGCCATTTTTATCAAATGGGAGTTGCTTATGTTTTCTCATCAAGTCGTCTGCTAGATGATTAAATGGACCAATATCCCACCCCATAACCTCTGGCAGTTCTTGATTTTTTTGCTTTGCTATTACGGTAATATTGCCTGTATTACCTGCATTACAAAAAGCTATGGTGTTTATGCCACAATCACACAACGAATTGGCAATGTGCAAGTTATGCATTGGAGCAAGAGGAGCCCCCTCTCCGTTATTCATAATATCATCGGATCTAAAGTCATATATTACAGCTATATCGGTTAGATTGGCTAAGAGTTGGGCATTGCCTATTTGTAGACTATAGGCATGATTGTTGCCCGCAATAGACGGTGGATAATGATCACAAGTTTGCCCATGAAAACCAATGGCAACAATTGATAATCTATCAATATGATTATCTAAAATAAGACTGTTTATTGCTTGAGCCACTAATTTGGTGTATTTATTGACAATATGTTCAAAATCACATTTTTTTGCTAGTTCAGATGTTTTGAGGTTATATTCTTTTATCAAAGATTTTATTAGCAAAATATCATTTCTTAAATCTTGCGGGTAAGCAAGTGTATAACTTGCCAAATCTTTAATTACATCGCCTTCAAAACTGCTTAACACAACATCTACTGCATCTAGCGAGTTTCCTGTCATAACACCAATAATCTTCATAAAACTGCCCCTTTTGACTTATTTGCCTTTGACATAATTAGTTATATCTTTTTTGAAGTCTTCGGTTTTACCGTATCCTTGATTTATATAAAATGCAATAGCAATATATATAATCTCGACAATTGTGGGGTTGTTATTAATTAAAAAATTGAGCTTTTTGGCAACCTTTTCTTTGTCTTTGTAGTTGCTACTATTTAGCTCAATTAGTTTATTGCTAAGTTTGGTGGCAAGCTGAGAATTATATTCTATTTTTACCCTTGCGATTTTGTCTTGATAAATTGCAACAGAATCAAAATCAGATAATTTGTTTGTTTGCGATAAAATATCATAACTAGAATATGTGTTTGCAACTAACTCCGTTAAGACCAAAAAAATCATACCTTTTGTCTGAGTTTTTTCTAAGTCTAACAAATAAGTTTTGCCAAGAGTTGGCTTTGTATTTTCATCAAACATGCCTGCCTC
>CAYJKS010000020.1:8462-11273 GCA_964370705.1 uncultured Azospirillaceae bacterium | reverse complement strand
CATATGAACCCTGAAAATAAGGAGAAATCACACCCAGCGCACAAGCATTTTGATATTCGTTTTTTATTAAGAGCAAAAGATTATAATTTTAAGCCCAGCTTTGAATCCTTAAAACTTAAGTGGGCAAATGATAAAGAAATAATTGAAATATATAACAATAATGAAATGGACTCTTCAACCTTTAAATTATATAAGAAAGCAACAAATAAAATTGCAGATATGAAAAAAAGTCTTGATAAAAAAAAGCAGGACTTATGAGCAAGATTTTTTGCTATATAAACCTATCTTCCAGCCAGTTCTAAACTGCGTAATAATTTAAGCCAGCCCTAAACACATATTGCAAACTTATTAAAAATAATATAAAATAATTTGTCTGTCATAAGGAGAAAAAAATGGGAATCATAGACGAAATTAATAGAGTAAAAAACAAAGTTCTTTTATCAACAATGCTTAGTGCATCGGTCGCATCAGCTCAAGCTGCCGAGATTAAAAATAATCATCAAGACAAAAAAACATTTGCCACCGAACAAAGTTACTCTGAATTTAAGCATATCTCAAAATCAGAAGAAGTTAGCAAAGTCTCAAGCAAAAACAGCTACCATGATGAAAATGGTTATAATGAGGTTTATAATGAAGATACTCATGTAATCAAGAAAATAAATGACAAAGTGTCTTTAATAGAAGATATTAATCAAACATCTAACAATGGCGTTCTTACAGAAAATTATCAGCTAAAACTCAACAATGACGGAGATATTACAGACCTAAGCGAGCAATACTTAAACATTGTAGAAGAGCTAAAAAAACAACGACCACAAGTTGCTAAAAGAACAATGAGAACAAAAGAACAAGATGAGCAAATAAACAAGCAAACTGCCGTAGCCATGCAACCACTATTACAAACCATATATGACACGGTTGAACTATCTGAAGAAGAAAAAAAATCAGTCGAAGATTTTATATTAGCAGTGCCAAATAATGAAGATGTTAAAATAGAAGGCAAAACAACATCAAAAGAAGCAAATTTTATAGACTATATTAATCAAGGTAGATAATATTTATTTGACACAAAAAATTATTTTTTGCAAAAATTGACAAAAAAATACTAGACAGTTTTTATTTGATATGCTATAAAGAATCACAAATATTAAATTCTGTGTATAATCAAAAAAATTATTAAAATGCAAAAGATTGAAACCTTTACAAAAGACAATTCTCGATTTATGTCTAACTTCTTTCCGTTTAAAAAAGATGGAAGCCGTTTTACATATATGGAAGGAGAAAAAGAAATCCCTTTTTGCCTCGCAATTTGGTTTGAGGATGAGTGTTACTCATGCACTGAGCTAGCCTATATGGCAGCAAAAACAACTGATTTAAGACTTCGCTCTAAAATCAGCAAAATGTCTCCTTATGAGGCAAAAGCCTACTGGCAAGAGCGTGCAAATGAGGTTCGAGCTGATTTTGATGAGATTAAAATTGGAGTTATGACCGAGATTAATCGTCAAAAATTTTCCCACCCCCGATTAAAGCAAATGCTCCAAGAAACTGGCAACGCCATTCTTGAAGAAGGCAACACTTGGGGAGACACGTTTTGGGGTATATGCGACGGTGTAGGAGAAAACAATTTAGGCAAGATTCTTATGCAAATAAGAGACGGTCTGCCAGTTGATTGTCTTTATCAAAAAGATGGCGAATTTATTGTCAGCAACCAAAGAGTTGAAGGAGCAGACTACGTTGGCATAATACCTTATGCCCAAAATCGCGTTGTGATGCGTCAAGCCCCTCAAAAGATGTCTCATGCCGAGGCATTGGCTACAATCAAGGAAGAAAACAAAAACTCAAAACTAGAGTGGAGACTTATTGATTGTTCATTCGCAATGAACTTTTTCTCAGACAAAGTAAGTGCGATCAACGAAACGCTGAAAGCAATTGGCGAGCCGCCAATAACGGACTTAAGCTTTGCTGGTTATGGCAGTGATTACGCATTTTCTTATTTCATTCTAGATGATCCTAGAGAACTAGAAGGAAAAAAGACGCTGTTTACCATCGCTTCTTTTTAAGAACAACAAAATCTTAGAGTATTAGGCACCAGTGCCTAATACTCTTTTTTTGTGTTCTATAAGTCTTAAAACCGACCAAACAACCATAAAAAACATTTACTATGAACAAACATTCATTTATATTACTATAAAAAGAAACAAGAAATAAATAGGGTTATAAATATGCATTATAAAATAATCTCATGTGCCATACCAGTAGCAGCGTATCTTATATTTAGAATTGAGCCTTTTCCAGCCCCCGTAGGCTTTATTTTAGCTAGTCTTTTTTTATTTTTTGCTACTACCGCTTGCGGTCTAGTATTTTATATTTATGCACGAAGAGGACAATGGCACAAAACATACGCAATATTGATTTCTGGGCTTGGCTTTTGTATATTTGCCCATCTATCATTAGGATTCATAAAAGATTATAGATACCTGATTTCTCCGCACCAAGTAACCCTAAATGACATACATAAAGGCTCAACCATAGGATATAGAGGAGCTACATATTATCACATAATTGGACAAGACCCTCATGGAAAAGATCACAAATTTAGCATCAGAAAAGCAGATATAAAAAAGCTAAAAAATGGTCAAGATGTATACATTGAATTTTTGCCAAATACTCAAACAATTATAAAAATAAACGCACTTCAAACTGAAGAATAATCTTTATTCAAAGATTTTTAAGGCATCTATCACATTAGCAAAAACAAAATCGCAATATGCTGGTTTTTCTACTTTTTCTTCTGCAATTAGAACTGTTGTC
>CAYJKS010000020.1:0-8452 GCA_964370705.1 uncultured Azospirillaceae bacterium | reverse complement strand
TATTCTTTTGCTTTTTTTAGATTTTTTGCACTATCTTCAAAAAAAGCACTTCGACTAGGAGCAAATTTTGTTTTTGCAAAAAAGTCATCAAAAGCCTTTACCTCTGGCTTAAAATAAAAATTGCTATCTGCACAAGTAAACTTATGCTCAAAAACATTTTGCAAATCTAGCTTATCAAGTACTCTGTTCATATGGCGATAATCCCCATTTGTAAAGATTGCTTTTTTATAATCAAGCCTTTCTAAAGTCGACTTTAGCTCTTGGTTGCACTCAATAACAGATACATCTAGGTCACAAATATAGCCCATAAAAGCGTCCCAATCCAGATTCTTAGACTCTCTTAGTAGCTTATCTCCATGCTCCTTATAATCTTCCAAACAAATATGCCCTATTCCAAACTGGTGTTTTATGTCCGAAGAAAATACATCATACAATCTCTGCCATCCATTAGCACAAACACCTAAACTTTTTGAATAAAGAGTGTCATCAAGATCAAAAATCAGATTATCTATTTTCTTTTTCATTACCATTTTCTATATCTCATCACGCAAAGGGCGACTTAAAAGCTCAATTAAAACCTCTTTAATTGGTTTGCCACTATATACCACATCGTGCACTGCCTGACAAATTGGCATTTCTACCCCCAAGCAAGATGCCCTTTTTAATACAGAATTTGCTGTTGCTAGTCCTTCTACTGTTTGTGTCAAAGATGCAAGAACTTCTTTAGAATCTCCAGCCTTACCAATAGCAAATCCAAAAGAAAAGTTACGAGATTGCTTGGAACTTGCAGTCAAAACCAAATCGCCAATACCGCACAAACCCAAAACGCTTTCTTGTCTTCCGCCCAAAGCTACTGCAAAACGTGACATCTCTGCCAATCCTCTAGTAATTAGTGCTGCCCTTGCATTGTCACCCAAGTCACACCCATCAGAAATCCCCGAAGCAATTGCCAAAACATTTTTAACCGAGCCACAAACTTGAGGCGTTATCAAATCACAAGAGCTATATGGTCTAAAATAATCACATCTAAGCGCTTTAGCAATTTCTTCTGACAAAATATTGTTATCTGAACCAATTGTAACTGCTGTTGGTTTTTCTGCTGCAACTTCTGCAGCAAAACCAGGGCCAGAAAGCACTGCCAGAACTGCACTTGGCATAATTTCTTTAATAACTTCACTAAGCAAAAATCCTGTTTTTAGCTCTATGCCTTTTGCACAAAGCACAATAGGAGTGTTAGCCTTTAGATGAGGCATCATTTGCTCAAAAACACTTCTAGTGTATTGAGCTGGGGCAACCAATAATACAATATCTGGTGATGCCAATGCTTCTGCCATATCATTAGTAGCCTTAACTTCTTTAGGCAAATCAGCATTCGGTAAAAAGATTGTTTTGTGCAAACTGTTTATCTCTGCTACAACCTCAGGCTCTCTTGCCCATAACAAAACCTCATTACCTGCTTTTTGTGCTGTCATTGCAAGAGCTGTTCCCCATGCTCCGCCGCCTATTACTGTAATTTTTTTCATACTTAAACTCCTATATTCTTATCCTACAAGCTCTCAACAATTCTTATAAAATGATTGCCTCTTTCTATAAAGTTTTTATAAAAACCAAAACTAGGACTTGTTGGAGAAAAAAGCACAACACCACCTCCCAAATCTTTTAGGTTCTTATAAGCAATATCTACTGCCTCTTCCAAGCTCAAAGCCTCGACTAGCTCAAAATCGTCTCTCGTAACTTTGCCCCTAATCTCTTTTGCTATTTTTGGACCTGTCTGGAACAATGTTACCGCCATTTTTATCTGCTTATTTTCTTCAATATTTGTAGCATAATCTGCATAGTCTTGGTTATTGTCTTGTCCACCAGAGATTAACACAATATTACCTTCAAAGCTCCTACTCGCTGCAATTGCTGCCTCTGGAGCTGTTGATATACTATCATTTATAAATAACACTCCATCTTTTTGGGCAACTTTTTGTAATCTATGTGCCAAAGGCTCAAAGTCTTTTAATATCTGCACAGATTTTTTTATATCTACTCCCAAATATTTTAATATCAAGAACACTCCTGCCAAATTTTCAAGATTATGGGTTCCACAAAGTTTTAGCTCTTTTAGGCTAAAAAGCTTTTTATCTTGATAGTAAAAATCTTGTCCAATTGCATAAAAATTATTTTTGTTATTATAAAACTCACGATTCTTTGCAAAAATGTTACTATATTCAACTAATTGAGCATTTTGTTCATTAACAAAATAAACATCACCATCTTTTTGATTTGCAATAAGGTTCATCTTATCTTTGCAATAATTTTCGTGCCCATTATGCCATTGGCCGTGCACATAAAACAAATTTGTAAACATTGCAATATTTGGAGAAGCAGTTAGTCTTGCTGCCTGATAACTAGAAAACTCCCCTACAACAAATTCATATTCATCATCTAAAAGCTCTATTAACCCGCGACCAATATTGCCACCCAAACCAACCTTATATCCTAATTCAGACAAAATAAAATTAAGCACACTAACACTTGTGCTTTTTCCTTTTGAGCCACTAACACCAATAATTTTGCAATTTGGTTTATTTTGCCTCATCTCATTTAAGAATAAATCCGTAACAGAAGTAACCACAACATTTTTGTTCTTTGCATCCAAAAACTCTGGTCGATAAACACTAACTCCTGGAGAACATATCAAAACCTCAACATCATCTAATTTGTTTGCAATTTCTTCGCCAACAAAAAGCTCAAACCCTGCAAATTCTGCAGGTTTTTCCGCCACATCATTAAACAATATTATATGATTGCTAATATTATGCACCATAAGATAACGCAACATAGAAAGACCTTCTGTTCCTAGTCCCCATATTGCAATTTTTTTGTTATGCAAATCTTTTATGTTCATATTATCCCTCAACAATATTTTTGTTTGTTGGTGCTTGATGAATTACCATTTGTGTAAATGGAATCTCAATATTTTCTTCTCTAAACTTCTTGTCAATCTCGTATCTTAAATCACTTGGAATAATCCACCCATTCCAAACATCTCTAGCATATACTCTTAGCTCAAAGTCCAAACCACTAGCTCCAAAATTTTGGAACATTACGTAAGGAGCTGGGTTCTTTAGCACTTTTTTATGTTTTTTTGCAACATCTAGCAAAATATCTGTTACTTTTTGCAAGTCGCTACCATACGCCACGCTAACTATTACACTATGCCTAGATGTGTTTCTGTCATGTGTTAGGTTTGTAACCGTTGTAGAAAGCAAAGTCGCATTAGGAATAATCAAGCTAGATTTCTCAAAAGTTTCCATCTCTGTTGCTCTAATATTAACTTGCTTAATTCTTCCCTCTTCGCCATTAATAACAACCCAGTCACCAACTTTTATTGGTCGCTCAAACAGCAAGATAATACCAGAAACAAAGTTATTAACCACACCTTGCAAGCCCAAACCAATACCGACTGACAAAGCACCAGCAACCAAAGCAATGCTACTCAAGTCTGCTCCCATAACACCAATTGCAAGCAATAGTGATATAACAAATCCCACAAAGCCAAAACCCGCTGCCAAAGAGTGCCTAATACCCTCATCTACTTCAAGATGAGAAAGCACGCCCTCTAAAAGTTTTTTACGCAATATTTTTACCAAATGAAGTGCCACAAAAAACACCACAAATCCCATTAAAATCGCAATAATAGAAATCTCTACTCCACCGACCTTAAATCCAAGCAGCAGTTTTTTTAGCCCCCTTATTAGTAAATCGGTAGGAACCCCCCAAAGACCAAGCAATAAAAAAGCACCAATAAACATAAAAACTGGATTTATTAGAACCGCTAACCAAAAATCTAGCTTTTTAATCAGCTGCCTTCTAATCTTAAACCTCTTAAACCAAAATCTAAAAAGCAAAACCCTTTTAATCACTTCGAACAAAGATTTTCTAATAGCAATAATCAAGCCAATCAAAAAAATAGAAATTATAAATCTATTTATTATAAATTCTGCTAAACGAGAATAACCAAACGCAGATATTCCAATAACCACTATTGCACCAAATATGCTCAAAAACACCATTCTAAGAGAAAAAACACCGTGAACATCATCTATGCCGTCTTCAATATCTTCTTCTTTTTCTTGCTCGTCTATAATTTTTTCCCACAAAAAACTCTTGGTTATCATCAAGACGCAAAATACTTTTATAGAAGTAGCTATAAAAGAAAGCAAATAAACTAGCTCAGGTGGGTAATTTGACTCTTGAGCCACATTAGACAACATACTCAAAACGCCAACAAGCACAAAGCTAAAATAAAATATTTTTGCAATATGCTTGGCCTTGTTGTCTTCCATTCTTACCAAACGCCACTTAGGATTATATGGTGCAAAAATAACTCTAACAATAGCATTTGCCAAAAACACCAGCAAAGAATAATAAACAAAGCTAGAAAGCAACAGTCCCAAAAAACCAACTTTTAAGACGTCAACGCTTTTCATCCAAAACAAAAAGCCACCTAACAAAACAGCGGGAATAACCCCTCTAGCACAAGCAACAAAAAGTGCAGCTATAACTTTTTGAAAATATAGTGGGCTTTCTATTTCTTTTCTATAACCCAGATAATTTAAGAAGATTATTCTAACTACAAGTCCTATTGCAGAAAACACCAAAATATACAAAACAACCCACAAGATGTTACCTTTTACAATATTCTTTGCTTTTTCATCAAGTTCTCCATACCAACTTAAAGGAGATTTGATTATATTAAATCCAAAATCAAATAACTGTCCTGTTGCTTTTATTAGCACAGTAGGATAAATCAACGGTTTTTGATAAGCGAGCAAGTCATTTATCAGCTCTTGATTTTTTATCTCAAAAATAAGTGATGTTAGTTCATCTACTCTGGCAATAATAATGTCATTTTCGGCAATAACACCTTTATAATAAAGAGCCTCGTCATTATATTTTTTTCTAGTTTGAGCAATTGGGGTTGTTTCTTCTCCGTTTTCTGGAACATCTCCTAAAAGTGATATTTTTTTGCTCAAACTCTCTAGCTCGCTTGTCTGAAACTTTTTGCTTGCCTCAACTTGACTTCTAATTTCACTTAATTCTGTCATATATTCTTTGGTCAACTTATCATCAAGTTTTTTAGATTCGAGCTTATTTTCTATTGCATTTATTTGGTTGCTAACCTCTTCAAAATTAACCAAAACAGCTTCTTGTGCGACAATTAGTGTTGAATTATCTTGCGCAAATGCTGGTTGCAACAAAGCAACCATTACCCAAACAAAACAACCAAAAAAATACCCCAATCTACTCATACTCAACCCCTATACTAATTTTTGAGCCAAAACTTCATAATATTAAAAGCGTTTCCGGCAATACCAAAACGCAAATTGTCGGCAACACTCCAAAAGCTAAAGCCGTTTTCAACAGAAACATCTTGACGCAATCTACTAACATAAACCTCTATTTCTCCTTGCACGTCGTTTAGGCTAACATACCCACCATTGGCATTTTTATCAAAAACTACTACATTCTTTGTTTGCTTTATCAATTCTTTAGCCTTGTCAACATCTAGCTCATTTTTGCACTCTACATTAACATAAATACCACTACCAATAAAGGCTGGCACAAATGCACAGTTTGCATGCACTTTAATGTCTTTGCCTAAGGTTTTTTTTATCTCAGCATTTATTGCCCATTCAGATTTTGTTTCTTCGCCAATAAATTCATCTACTTGAGGCAATACATTAAACGCAATCTGCTTATTAAACACTTTTTGACTATCTGCTACAGAGTCATTCATAAAGATTTTGCGTGTTTGACTAAAAAGTTCGTCCATTCCCTCTTTGCCATACAAAGATGTAGAAGTATATGTTGAGGCAACAATTCTTTTTATTACATATTCTTCATCAATCTTAGCCAATGGCAACAAGATTTGTGTGACTGCGGCCGATGGCACCGAAACCAAATTTTTTGAGGCATCTAGCACTTGATTATCATTAACTCCTGCTACAATCATTGGCACGTCTTGATTCCCAAAATAATAAGAACTACAATCAACAACCTTTGCACCACCTGCCAAAGCCTTTGGCACATACTTCTTAGAAACCTCATCTTTTGTGGCAAATATTGCAATTTTTATGCCCGCAAAGTCAAAGCTTTCTAAGTTTATCACATCAATATCTTCTTCTTCGCCATAACCAATAATTGTTCCAAGTTGTGCATTAGTATCTAAAGCAACAACATCTTTTTTATCAAAGCCGTCATCTGCCAAAAAGTTCAAGAGCTCACGCCCCAAACTGTCCATAACTCCAACTACTGCAATTTTATTCATTTTTTATCCCAATTCTGCCAATTTTTGTGCTTGATCTTCCATAATCAAGGCATCTATTACTTCATCTAAAGAATCACCAGAAACAATATCTTCTAGCTTATACAAGGTTAGGTTAATGCGGTGATCGGTTAATCTTCCTTGTGGGTAATTATATGTTCTAATTCTCTCAGATCTATCACCACTACCAACTTGCAACTTACGTCTTTCTGAATATTGAGTGTCAATAGTTAGCTTTTGTTGATCATAAAGTTTTGCTCTTAATTGACGCATTGCTTGTTCTTTGTTCTTAAACTGCGAGCGCCCGTCTTGGCACTGCACAACTGTGTTTGTTGGCACATGGGTAATTCTAACCGCTGATTCTGTTTTGTTAACGTGCTGTCCACCTGCACCAGAGGCTCTATAAACATCAATTTTCAAATCTGCAGGATTTATATATAGGTCTACCTCTTCTATCTCTGGCAAAACTGCAACTGTTGCTGCTGAGGTATGCACTCTTCCTTGCGATTCTGTAACAGGCACCCTTTGAACCCTATGAGCTCCTGATTCAAATTTTAGCTTAGAAAACACGTCTTTGCCAACAATACTAGCCGACGCTTCTTTGTATCCGCCCAAACCATTTTCATTCACATCCAAAACCTCAAACTTCCAGCCTTGCAAAGAACAATATCTGCGATACATCTCAAAAAGCACAGCCCCAAACAATGCAGCTTCATCGCCGCCCGTCCCTGCTCTAATTTCTAAAATTGCGTTTTTTTCATCTTCTTCATCTTTAGGCAAAAGCAAGATTTTTATCTCTTTTTCTAGCTCGGGAAGTTGGTTTTTTAGCTCATAATATTCAACCTCAGCCATTTCTTTCATTTCTTTGTCCATGCCAGCGTCTTCCATCATCAACTTAGCATCACTCATATCTTGCTTGGCCTTATTGTAGCTATTAATCGCCTCAACGATTGGCGTCAAGTCTGCCAATTCTTTGTTCATTTTAACCATTTTATCTGTTGGCACATCTGGAGAAGACAACAATGCTGAAATCTCATCATACCTGTTTACTACATTTGCTAGTTTTTCTGCAAAACTCATTTACTTAATTCCTCAATCAAATTCTCAATTTTTATGGATTTTTGCTCTCCATTATCCAAATTTTTTAGCGTAATCTCACCTTTTTCAACCTCATCAGAACCAATAATAACCGCTGCAAAAGCATTAGCTTTATTTGCCTTTATCATTCTCTTTTTAAGATTACCGCTATAAGCGTGCTCAACCTTATGACCACTCAAACGCAATTTATATGCAATTTCTATTGCCACATCGCCAACATCTTCGCCAACAGGAATAACAGCAACCCCGCGAACAGGCTCAACTTCTTCTTCTAGCAACATTGACAAACGCTCAACACCACAAGCCCAACCAATGCCACAAACTTTACCGCCGCCCATTTGCTCAACTAATCCGTCATATCTGCCGCCAGCCAAAACAGTGCCTTGTGCACCAAGCTTGTCTGTAACAAATTCAAAAACCGTATGAGAATAATAATCCAACCCTCTAACTAAGCGATTGTTTACTCTATATTCAACACCGAGCAAGTCTAGCCCCTTAAGAACTCTTGCAAAAAACTCTTTTGACTCATCATTTAAGCTATCTGCATAAAGTGGAGCATTAGCCACCACCTCTTTATCACAATCTTCTTTAGAATCAAGAACTCTTAGTGGGTTTTTTTCTAAACGACTTTTGCTATCATCAGAAAGTTTATCAATATGATTTTTCAAATATTCTACTAGTTTTGCCTTATATGCTTCTCTACTTTGAGTATCTCCCAAAGAATTAACTTCAACCACAACTTGATTTTGCAAACCCAATTTAGACAAGAACTCATAAGCCATAGAAATAACTTCAATATCTGCTTGTGGAGTTTCTACCCCCAAAAGCTCTACCCCAAATTGCGTAAACTGTCTTTGTCTGCCTTTTTGCGGACGGTCATACCTAAACATTGGACCATTGTAATAAAACTTTATTGGCAAATTTTGTTGCAAACCATTTGAGATAAAAGCTCTAACAACACCTGCAGTTCCTTCTGGACGCAATGTTAAGTCTTCTCCTCCTCTATCCTTAAAGCAATACATTTCTTTAGACACA
>CAYJKS010000019.1:0-11315 GCA_964370705.1 uncultured Azospirillaceae bacterium | reverse complement strand
AGTTTTTGTTTACAAATTTTACATAAGCAAAAAAGTTATCTCTATTTGTAGATGTTTTAGAAGAAGAGCTTCCATTTAAGAGCATAACTTTAGATTGGTTGTCATCAACGTCTAAAATTGCAATTGTAGATACTTCGTTGCTGTCAACAATGCCATATAAATCTAGTAATAATTTTTCTCTATTTAGCATAATGGCGGCAAGAAATATCAAAGCACAAGCAAGCCAGTATCGTGTTTTTCCTAAATATATGCTTGTTGCTAAAGCAATAAGAGTAATTAGGATTATGGTATAATTAACCCCCACAAAAGGCATAATAACGAGAGTGGTTAAAATTGAGCCCAAAAATGAGCCCACTGTGTCTGTTGCTAATATTTTTCCGGTATTTTTGGAGTCGTAACGGTGCAAATATCTGCTCAAAACTGAGGTGATTTTGCCGAACAAATATGGGCCCAAAGACAAAAAAGACAAAGAATACACAAAGGTTTGAACAATGTTAGAGCTTATGCCTAATTTGTTCATAAATATAAAATATATATCAATTAATATATAAGAAGAGGCAAAAACTGCAATAATAGCAATATACATAAAGTCTTTGGCAATGGTTTGTTTTATTTTGTTGTTTTTTATTAATACTGTTGAGCCATGATAATAGCCTAAAGACATAAATGCCAAAAAAATTCCAATTATAATTGAGGCTGTAACTGCAGTTGAGCCAACAAATGAACTAAGCTGACGCATCACTACAAGCTCAAAAGATAAACTAACAAAACCACCAACAAATATGGCAACATATAGCATTGTTTTCAAATTTTTAGACATATATAATCTCCGTTATTTTGTTTTATTCTAGCTGTGCAAATATTATATGCAAGTAATTTTCTTGATTATACAAGATAATAAAGCTATAAATAAACATTATGAGCAAAAGGAGCAAAATATGAGATTAGTTGGCGATATTGGCGGCACAAATGTGAGGTTTGCAGTTTCTGACAAGGCAGGAAAAATATCTAATTTGAGAGTTTTTGCCAAAAATGAACACAAGAATATTTCTGAAGCGATTATAAAATATATTGACTTGTTCAAAGTGAGTATAAGCGAATGCAAACTGGCAATAAACGCCCCAACAAAAGAGGGAATGCCTTTTATAAATCATAATAATTGGGGATATGATGAGGACATCAAAACACAAACCTCTATTGATGACATAGTTTTTTATAATGATTTATATGCTCATAGTTTGTCCTTGCCTTTTTTAGAAGATAAAGACAAATCTCAAATATATGGGGCAACTGCTCAAAAAAATGGCACAATTGCTATAATCGGTCCAGGAACAGGCTTGGGAGCATCTTATGGTGTTTTTGATGGCAAGAAAAATCAATATAAGATTTGCCCATCTGAAGCAGGTAATCAAATAGCTTCATTTGTTGATGCTAACCAAAAAAACATTTTAGATGGTCTAGGCATTTGTCCTATTAGGTGGGAGGATGTGTGTTCAGGAGTTGGGATTTCTAATATATACAAAGCACTATTTGCCAAAGAAAAAACTACCGAAGATATTATGGCAGATTTGGCAAGTGGCTCAAAAGAAGCTAGACAGGCTTTTGAACATTTTTGCAATTTTTTGGGTGTGTTTGCTCATAATATGAGCGAAGCGTTTTTGCCTTTTGGCGGTATCTATATTCTTGGTGGTATTTTTAGTAGAGTAGAAAACAGTCAGTTTTTGCAATATTCTAGCCAATTTGTTGATTACTTTAGCTCAAATAAAATATATGCCAATACTCAACATATTGTAGACATTCCAATTTATGTCATAAGTAACAAAAACACAGCTCTAATTGGGCTTTCTGGAATCTGACAAAATTTTACCCTTGAATGCAGTTTGCAATCAAGGGTAGAATCTTTAAGCGTTAAGACTTAAGGAAAGAATCTGTCAATAACCTCTTTGCCTTCGGCAAAATCGGTCATTGCTTGGATTTGGCTCTCATTGATGCCGTCGGAGGTGCCGATTCTGAGGACCTCAGTTACAGAGGCAAAGATATCTGTTATCTCTTGCGTCTCTTCTCTAAATGTCGTTAGCCTTTTGACGATATTTGCGTCATCGGCTCTAATTTCTAAGGCATCTTTTTGACCGCAAATAATGCAGTCATTTGTCTCATTTGCTCTTTGTGGCTCATTGCAATGTTTGCAAATACGCCTAACTTGAGCTCGCTCTAGGCAAACCTTGTCTGAGCACAAAAGCTCAATGCAGACAACAAACTCATTTTTGCAAAGTTCTAAGAAAGTCTTTGCTTGTGCAGTTGTCCTAGGAAATCCATCTAAAATGATGATTTCTTCCTCTGCGCTTACAATTTCTTTGCAAGCAAGTGGCATAATCACATTATTGGGCACAAGTTGCCCTGTTGTGATGTAATGTTCCACTTCTTTGTTACTTTTTGCAAGTTCTCTTAGCAGGTCGCCACTTGAGATGACTCTAAGAGATTGAGAAAGTTTTTGTTTCATTTCTCTAATTGCAGAACCTTTGCCGCCATTTGGTGGTCCGACAAAAACGATGATTTTCTTCATATCTTTAGGTGTTAAAAAAATTAATAAAATAATAAATTGTTCGCTTAGAATATCATTTTTGTGATTTTTGTCAATATTTTTTTGACAAAAATGGCTTGAAGATAATTATCTTCAAGCCATTAAAAACTACTTCCTTAAAAAATGCTTTACTTGCAAGCTCAAGCCAGAGCTTAGCCAAGTAGTAAGATTCCAAAAAGAAGTCTTAATTATTTCGTCATCAGCCAAGCATGCCTTGTTGTTTTTATACCAAATAGTATATTTTCCAAGATTTTGATTGCTCGCGCTAATAACTTTTGCCTCACCAACGTCAGCTTCTCCACCTAAAAGCTCAATTGCTTCTGATTTTGAGTATCTTCTTTGTTTTGATACTTTTTTGAAGTCTTTTTCTTTTGTATGTCTTCCAAAGCGAATGCTCCAAAAAACGGGGAAGACATTTTTTTTGTTCTCTTTGTTCATAAAAAATATTTATTAAAAATTATTACTAAAATACTTATTTGTATTTTGATTAATACCATATTTGAATTTTTTTGCAAGTTTGATTATAAAAAATAGACTGCTAGATTTATGAAGCAGTCTATTAAAATTGGTGGGTATGACAAGTTTCGAACTTGTGACCCCTACGATGTCAACGTAGTGCTCTACCCCTGAGCTACACACCCTTATATTTTTTTTTACCCAGAGCACTATGTGCCTTGAGTCAAAATTTATTATCTGCAAATTTCTTTATTTTGCAAGAAGTTTTTTTAGTTGTTTTATTATTAAATCTTTAATCTTTTTGCGATACATTGTCTTAATACAAACAAAGGCAAAAAATATGAGTGAAAATAAACTTAATTTCAAAATAAATTATTCTAAGATAAAAATCTTCGATGAGCATAATACCAAAGATTGCAGATTTCCGCTTGTATTGTCTGTTCCTCATAGTGGAAGGGTTTTTCCGCAAGAGTTTTTAGATAATGTTGCTGTTGATATAAATGATCTCAGGAGTAACGAAGATCCATATATTGATGACTTGGTCATAAATGCATCTAACTCAGGTATTGCAATGATATCGCTTAACATGGCAAGGGCTTTTGTTGATGTTAATCGAGACATTATAGAGGTTGACCCTACAATGTTTTATAATTATCCAAATGCAGACACAATTGTTGCTAACAAAAGAAGCAAGGTAGGACTTGGGGTATTCCATAGAATTACAGCGAGCAGAAGCAATATTTATGACGGGCTTTTAGATTATAAAGAAGCTAGCGATCGCATAAAACACGTATATAATCAATATCATCGCAACTTGCAAAAAATTATAGATAAAATTGTTAAAAAGTTTGGTTTTTGTTTGGTCTTGGATTGTCATTCTATGCCATCTAAGGTTTGCTCAATGATGCAAGAAAATAAGCAAATTGAGTTTTGTTTAGGAACGCTTTTTGAACAAAGTTGCCCTGCAAGTATGTTTGAGTTTTTAACAGAACATCTTGCCCAAAAATATAATACAAGCATAGATATGCCTTACTCAGGTGCTCATATTAGCTTTAATTATTGTCAACCACGCAAAAACATATACACACTTCAGCTTGGAATAAATAGAGGACTTTATGTTAATGAGGCAACATATCAAAAAACTGATAATTTTCAATATGTTAGCAGTGATGTGAGTAATGCTATAATAGATTTGGCAAACTTTTTACTAGATTTTAAAAAATAATTATGTTAGTATCCTCAAGATTTATTAATATTTGATAACGTTTTTTATTAGTGTTATCGAATTTGTATAACCGACTACAAGTTTTTATTATTGCATTATAGCAGATTGAAATAACTCAAGGTTAGGGATTTTTGTGGCAGCTTGTAGCAAAAGAGGGATACTATTGATAGTATCAAAACATTTTATGATTTTTATCTTATTGTTGGTGTTACTGCAGCCGTTAGTAGTTAACGCCCAAGAACTTGTTGCCAATAAGGTTTCAGAACTTGTTTTAAGTGACTCCCAACAAGAAAAAAATTGGTTAGAAATAACCGAGCAAGATAGTAGAGAAATTGTTATTACCGACGATAATTTATCTTGCTTAAAAGCAACCCTACATTTTGAAGAAGAATATGACATTCAGCAACATTTGCTTACCTCTATCTCAACCGTAGAGACTGGTAGATGGCATAATGAACTTAACCAAAAAATAGCTTGGCCATGGAGTGTTAATACTCAAGGAAAAAGCTATTATTTTGAGAGTAAAGAAGAGGCTGTGGCTGCTGTTAAAAGGTTCAAAAAAAGAGGCTATAAGAGTATAGACGTTGGCTGTATGCAAATAAACTTAATGTATCATGGCAAAGCCTTTAGCTCAATTGAAGATGCTTTTGATCCACACAAAAACGTTGAATACGCAGCTCAGTTTTTAACCAAGCTAAACAAACGTAGAAATGAGTGGCTAAAAGCAGGAACAGATTATCATTCCAAAAAGCCAAGTCATGCAAAAAAGTATAAATATAAGCTAATGCTTGCAATGATTGATGTTGAAGAAGGACACGAGATAATTCTAGACAAATATGGGGTTTATCCAGAAGATAAAAACGCTAACCCAATTATTAGATGGTTTGCTAATTTGTTTGGAGCAAGCGGTTCAAAAGAAGAAGTTAGCTAAGCAGAATCTATTTCATAAGAAAAAGACGCTTTATAAAGAGCGTCTGTTTCTTATGTTTAATAATAAAAGTAAGATGAGTTTTCTTTGCTATCTTGTGGCACCTCTTTTGTCACTATCGCACTTGGCACGATATGTCAGCACAAGAGTTTTAGCCTTAATAAAACAAATAGCTCAAGAATATGGCAGCGATAATGCCACAAAAATCCCCAAACAAAGCACAAGGCAAGGCTTGACGAGTTTTTGATATTTTGACAGCTCCAAAATAAACTGCCAAAACATAAAATGTAGTTTCTGTTGTGCCTTGCACAATGCTAGCAACAAAGCCCTCAAAACTATCAGCGCCATAATTATTCATTGTCTCTATCATCATTGCTCTAGCTCCACTGCCAGACAACGGTTTGATTATGGCTGTTGGTAGAGCAGGAACAAAATCTGTATTAACCCCCCAAAGACTAACCATATTTTCTATCAGCAATATCAATAAATCTAAAATGCCCGATTCTCTAAACAAAGATATTGCTACAAGCATTGCAACCAAATAAGGAATAATGCTAACAGCAATACCAAACCCTTCTTTTGCTCCAACAACAAACTCATCATAAACATTTAGTTTTTTATGCAGCCCATAGGCAATAAATGATGTAATTATAAAAATTAGTAAAAAGTTGCCAACAGAGCCAGAAACTATGGCTCTGCTATCTATCGGTAATTGCAAAAATCCATAAGCCGATAAGCCAATAAACAAACAAAAACCTAGAAGATAACTCATCACAACCATATTAAAAATATTTAGTCTTTGAACCCAAGCAACTGCCAAAAAAGAAGTAATGCTTGCTACTAATGTAGAAAGCAAAATCGGAATAAAAACTGCCGAAGGGTTGGTGCTTCCTAGCTCTGTGCGATACATCAAAATACTAATTGGAATAAGGGTAACGCCCGCAGAGTTAATTACCATAAACAAAATTTGAGCATTTGATGCCGTGTCTTTTTTGGCATTATGGACTTGCAATTGCTCCATTGCCTTTATACCCATTGGCGTGGCGGCATTATCTAGCCCCAGAACGTTTGCTGCAATATTCATAACGATTGAGCCAAATGCGGGGGAGTCTTTAGGTATTTCTGGCATTATACGCCTAAAAAGTGGATACAGCATTTTTGCAATAATATTAGTAATACCAGATTTTTCGGCAATTTTGAGCAATCCAAGCCACAAGCAAAGTAGTCCTGTTAGATTAAGAGCAATTTCAAAAGATAATTTTGCAGAAGAGAATGTGGCATTAACTAAGTCTGTCCAGATTTGGGTGTTGCCTATAAAAAAGCATTGATATGTAGCTCCCAAAAAAGCCGATATAAAGAAAAATGACCAGATGATGTTTAGCATTAATATCCTCAAAAATTATAATTTTGCTTTGTAGGCTTGTTCTTTTTTGCGTTTTTTTAGGTTAGATAATTTTTCGCTCACAATTGAGGTATTGCGTCCAGTTTTTGCCAAACGTTCATACATTCTCTCAATTTCTTTTTCTAAGTATGCTTGCTCCATCTCATTTTTTAGCTCTAGTTTTTGCTCATTAGTTCCAAAGTTATTAATGTTATCAACTTTGGCAATTATATCTTCGATTAGCACCGGACTACTTGTTTTGTTTTTTAAGAAATATGGTAGCTCATATATTAGTTGGCGAGTGTTGCCATAAGTTTCTTTGAAGTTTTTGCTTGGATTATATCTGAGTTTTAGGAGTCTAAAAACAATTTCTATCTCAGTAGAATTGTCAACCACAATAAAAGGAACAGGGTCTGCAAAACCTTGTGAAGAAATATGCTTTAAGTATTCCATAATATGATAAAAGAACCCGTCAATATTATATAATATAAAAGGTTTTATCTCTAGCAAGCCGTCTTGCATAGCAACACAATCATAAGCAAGCTCGTCAAGAGTTCCAACGCCTCCAGGAGCAAAGACAATAAAGTCTGCATCTAGGAGTTTTTGTTTGCGTTCTTCCAAAGTGCTTGCCAAGACAATGTTGCTAATTTGGGCGATAAGCTCATCATCTTTTGGATATAGCTCATAATACTCTTTGGTAGTAACCCCTTGTATAGGGTTAACGCCTTCTTTGTTATGATATTTTTTCCAACCGTCCGTAACGCCCTTGGCAACGGCTCCCATAATTCCAGAATTAGAGAATCCAAAATCTAGTTTAAGTCCCATTTTTACGATTTGAACGCCTAGTTTGTATGCTTCTTCTATATATATTTCTTCGCTACCAGCTCTAGAGCCGCCAGCAACAAAAACTCTCAAGCCTTCTTCTGAGTTTATTTTTACAAATTCTTTTACTGTTTTTGTCATTATAGCTCCTTAATATCACCCATTTTTTGGTTTTGATAAAACTCTTCCACAAAGCTATTTAGAGTTTCTGCTTCAATTGCATCTCTTAATCCCTGCATTAGTCGTTGATAATAAGCAATATTATGCCATGTAAGTAGCATTACACCCAAGATTTCGTTAGTCTTTATTAGGTGGTGCAAATAAGCCCTTGAATAATTAGTGCACAGAGGACAATTACAACCTTCTTCTAGAGGGCGGTGGTCTTCTTTGTGGCGGGCGTTGCGAATATTTATGCTCCCATATTTGGTCCAACCTTGAGCAGTTCTTCCAGATCTGGTTGGCATAACGCAATCAAACATATCAACTCCTCTTAGCACAGCTCCAACAATATCGTCTGGCCTGCCAACACCCATAAGATATCTTGGTTTATCTTCGGGCAAGAATTCTGGTGCATAGTCTAATACTTTGAACATTTCTTCTTGACCTTCGCCAACAGCTAATCCGCCCATAGCATATCCATCAAAGCCAATTTCTATAAGCTTTTCTGACGATTCTTTACGCAAATCTTCAAAAGTGCTACCTTGTTGGATTCCAAACAAACCGTATCCTTGTCTATCTACAAAAGCATCTTTGCTACGTTTTGCCCAACGCATAGACATTTGCATAGAGTCTTTTGCTTGGGTATATGTTGCAGGGTATGGGGTGCATTCGTCTAGGCACATAGTAATATTTGAGTCAAGTTTATGTTGAATCTCCATTGATTTTTCTGGTGTTAAAAAAAACTTTTTGCCATCTATATGTGACTTAAACTCAACGCCTTCTTCACTTAGTTTTCTGAGCCCACTCAAGCTCATTACCTGAAATCCTCCAGAGTCGGTTAGGATTGGTTTGTCCCAATTCATAAATTTGTGTAGTCCACCCATTTTTTCTACCAAATCTGCACCAGGTCTAAGCATAAGGTGATAAGTGTTGCCAAGCAAAATTTCTGCCCCTGTTGCGGCAACAGACTCGGGCATCATTGCTTTTACGGTAGCACAAGTTCCAACAGGCATAAAGGCTGGCGTGTTGATTGTTCCATGTTTGGTATGAAGTTTTCCTCTTCTTGATTTTCCTGATTTGTTTAGTATTTCAAATTTTAGGCTCATAATTTTTCTTTCTTAGCAAAATCTATTTATATATTTTCTGTATGTTCGTTATTGTCAATTGCATAACCTGTTGCTCTTACGGTGCGAATATAGTCTTGTCCGTATTCGTTTAGAGATTTTCTTAATCTTCTAATGTGCACATCTACGGTTCTGGATTCTACATAAATGTTGTTTCCCCATACATTTTTGAGCAAAAACTCACGAGAAAAAACTTTTCCAGGCGTTTCCATAAGCATGCGAAGAAGCCTAAATTCTGTTGGTCCTAGATGAATATATTTGTCACCTCTAAATACCTTTTTTTCTACCAAATCCATACGAATATCATTAAACACAAGTTCTTTTTGAGAGATTAGCTCAGGAGCTCTACGCAAATTAGTTTTTATTCTTGCCATAAGCTCAGGAATAGAAAAAGGTTTGGTAACATAGTCATCTGCACCAGCAACAAGTCCTTTTACTTTGTCTTCTTCTTGTCCTTTTGCGGTTAGCATAATAATTGGAATATCTTTTATGTCTGGTTTGTTGCGGATCATCTTGCAGATTTCTATTCCAGAGATTTCTGGCAGCATCCAATCTAGCAAAATAACCGAAGGGCAATGTTTTTCTACCATGCCAAGAGCCTTGTTGCCAGACGGCTCCCAAACAACAGTGTATCCTTCTTTTTCTAGGTTATATTTGAGCATGATTGCAATTGCTTCTTCATCTTCAATAATCATAATCGTAGACATATTTTTTCTCCATAGATTGACTTGTTGTTAAGTTTACTGCTCTTAAATTAAAATTATCTTAAAGCATCTATATTGCTTTTGTAATTGCTATTAGCAAAAACAGCTGTTCCTGCAACCAAAATATCTGCACCAGCTGCAATAGCTTTTGAGGCAGTCATTGGGTTTATGCCCCCGTCAACTTGAATAAGGATGTTATTGTTTGCAATTAGTTTTTTTGTTCTTTTAATTTTTTCTATCTGCTCAAATATAAACTCTTGTCCACCAAAACCAGGGTTAACTGTCATAATCATAATCACATCTATCTTGTCTAAAACATATTCCAAGACCTGCTCTGAAGTGGCTGGGTTAAGAGCGACGCCAGCTTTTTTGCCAAGAGATTTTATAAGAGATAAGCATTTGTCTAAGTGATTGGTTGCTTCTGGATGAATGGTTATAATATCTGCCCCTGCTTTAGCAAATTCGGGAATAAAATTATATGGATTATTAATCATAAGATGAGTGTCAAAAATAAGTCCACTATGAGGACGAAGACTTTTTATGAGTGGTGCCCCAAAGGTTATATTTGGCACAAAATTGCCGTCCATAACATCTAGGTGTAGCATATCTGCACCAGCTTGCTCTAGGCTTTGCACTTCTTGTCTTAGTTGTCCAAAATCTGCCGATAAAATGCTTGGAGCTATTTTTACCATATTATCCTCCTTTTTTATTTTATATAGTAACAAAATTATTTAAAATAGTAAAACACAAAAAAATCTATGTTGGTTTTTATGTTCTTGACACAATTAGGCGTTTTTGATAAGATTTTTGTCGATATTTATTTTTATGAACAACTAAAACTTATTACTATGTGTGAACTAAAGAAAAAAGAGGAACAAAACCAAAATCCTCAAGCAGTTATTCAATCATTTGATGAAAAGGGACTTTGCAACATTTGTGGCTGTCCTCAAAACCATGGTGGCGGCGGAAGCTCTCCAGTATGCGAATGCCCCAAATCACATGATTTAGATTAAAAATTATAGCACCTCCTCGGAGGTGCTGAGTAAAAATTATTAAAATTATATTTATGGAAAAAGTAGAAGTGCTAAAATTTGGAGGAAGCGCACTAGGAAAAAGCGGTTCAAAACTGGAAGAGATTTTGCCTATCTTGCAACAAAAATGGGACAAAGGCATAAAGACAATTATTATTGTCTCTGCCTTTGAAGGAGTTACCAGAAATTTGCAAAATAAGAGTATTCTTGCAGGAAACGCTGTCTCTTCTATAGAAGAAGACAAGTTTTTGTCGCAAGGAGAAAGTGACGCAAGTTATCTTGTGTTTAATAAGCTCTTAAACTTAGGAGTTGAAGCAAGATACTTAAGTGTTAGAAATGTTCCAATCATAACAGATAGAACTTTTGGTAATGCAAAAGTCCTTTTTGTTGACAAGGATTTAATCAAGGCAAACCTTAGTGGCAGTGCGTTGGTTATTCCAGGCTTTGTTGGCAGAACAGTTTATGGAGAGACAACAACACTGGGGTTTGACGGCTCAGACACAACGGCAGCATGGGTGGCAGCAATACTAAAATGTCCGTGTAATCTTTATAAGGATGTAAACGGTATCTATACAGCGAATCCTAAAGAAGTGCCAAAAGCAAAGCATTTGCCTGCATTACACGTGCTAGATGCTCTAACATTAGCAATGTTAGGCTCAAGCGTTGTGCATGAGCGAGCATTGCTTATTGCTAAGTCGGCAAAAATAGACATAAGGGTATATCCAAGTTTTGAGCTAGATAGCTCAAAATATACAGTAATAAGCAAAGACTTCGAAAGAGACGATGTCGCAGGGATTGCTTATTGCAAGACCCAAGAAGGTATTGTTATATCTGCAGTTGGGAAAAAGGTTTTTAATGGGGTGATCTATGATTACTTATCAAAAACCTATTCGCTAGAAAGATT